>DRDE01000292.1 GCA_011040095.1 Nitrospirota bacterium | reverse complement strand
TGCCTGATGAGGAGGCAAAGACAGAGTTTTATCAGCATGATGCTAACTGGTCTAATCGGATGGTTTTGGGTGATAGTTTGCAGGTGATGGCTTCGCTGGCAGAGCGGGAGGGGTTGAGAGGCAAGGTGCAGTGTATTTATATTGACCCGCCCTACGGTATCAAGTTTAATTCTAACTTTCAGTGGTCAACGATGAGTCGTGATGTGAAGGATGGCAAGACTGACCATATTACCCGAGAGTCGGAACAGGTGAAAGCGTTTAGCGATACGTGGAGAGATGGGATTCATTCTTATTTGACGTATTTGCGGGATAGGCTGACGGTTGCGCGGGATTTGTTGACTGACTCAGTGTCAATATTTGTTCAGATTGGGGATGAGAATGTACATCGTGTTAGAGCATTGTTGGATGAAGTTTTTGGGGAAAACAGATTTGTTGCTGCCATTAACTTTCAAACTGCGCCTTACGCAACATCGAACTATTTGGCATCAGTAGTTGATATGATTCTTTGGTACTCAAAGTCAGATCAGTTAAAATATCGTGCACTCTTCAAGCCAAAGAGTGAGATTAAGAGCCTTAATCTCTATCGTCAAGCATTATCAGAAGATGGAAACACGCGCATAATATTGGACGCAGATGAAATCGAAAATGGCCATAGAGATGATGCATTCCGTCAGTATAGACTTGTGAGTTTGATTTCACAAGGAGCTGCCTCAGAACAACAACCATTTGAATTTCAAAGGAAGACTTTCAGAACTCCATCCAATAGTCACTGGAAGGTGACGCTTTCTGGAATGGAAAGAGTAAAAAAGGCTTCACGAATCCAATCGACAAAAGCTTCAATTCAGTTTAGAAGTTTCATTAACGACTTCCCTATATCGATCACACCCTGGCAGGCGACTTTGTTTGTGCTGAGGGACACTACTTCGAGGGTGACGAGGAAATCGGCACTGAAAAACGCGCTGCAATCTTTATCGGCCCGGAATTCGGCACTGTCTCCCGACCGGACCTTGTGGCCGCTGCCCGCGAGGCCGGAGATGCTGACTTTGATGCCTTAATCGCCTGCTGGTTCATCGACACCGACTACAACGAAGAAAGCTTTTTTGTTCGCCATGCCTACTTCCTGGGAGCAAGCGATCCATACAAGTCCCTTAAGACAACGCTCAAAGCTGAGATAAATGCCGAAGCATGGCATATCCAATGTATTTGAAAATATCATATTGAAACTTCTTGAAAAGCAACCATATCTCAGACCGTTTAAAGATGCAATGGAACTTCAAAATGTGATTCTTGATATCCCTTTTTTGCAGGTTGATATTCCATTATATAGTGTCCGTGTATAAACTCAACAATAGAGCCGTCATTCCCGCGATCTGTTGGGCGGGAATCCAGTCTTTTCAGTGAGTTCTGGATACCCGACTACAGACTTCGGGTATGACAAAAATAAAAAACAGCAGTTTATACACAGACTCTATATAAGACTAAAGATAAATCATTCCCTCAAAAGAGATTTTTTATCAGGTTATTACATACAGAAAAAAATGAGTTAAAAAAATTCGTAACATCCGGCGGAGTTATTGATGGAGTTGAATATCCTGCAAATTATCTCCCTCAGTATAAAAATCAAATAACGGAACCTGGGAACTTCAATGTTCCATTTTTCTTCGACCCATCTACAAACAGGCTGGCCTATTCCAAATTTTCGGACACAAAAGGGTTAGTCAATTTGCCCTATGTTTATGACCGATATAACAGGATTACACCAAAACATTTGTCAAAAATATAGAGGATATGAAAAAATATATTTCCGATGTCTTGAACTGGCAGTTAGAATGGGGAACGAACTTCCTGGTATCCCCGTTTCATTACTCAAAGAATCTTGGAGACAAATGGTTATCAGTTGATCTTAAACTTATTGAAGAATGTTTTGATTATAAACAGAAAAACAATATCAAAAAAGATGTGTTTGCCGGGATATGTATAGATATTGAGGACTTGACAGATGAGGAAATTGGAACGAATTATGGCAGACGGTAAGGGTTGCGTGCTTGCAACTGCAATTACTTGAAAGAGATTTTCAAGACAGGGGAGCTGGTCGAAAATTCAGTTATTCGAAAAATTCGAACAACTGCTGCCGACGGAAAAAAATACTTGACTTCCTTTTATAGTCTCGACACTATCATTGCTGTCGGGTATCGCGTCAACAGCTGTCAGGCAACGCAATTCCAGCATCTGGGCCACCCACTCGCCCACATGATTCCGGTATAATTAAAAGTGATTTTTAAATTGGCAAGAACATACTAAGGGAAGTAAGGTGAATCCATGAAATTTGAGAAGTACCGAATATCGGAAACAATTAAGAAGAACCTTGACCTGATGGGTTTCAAAAGGCCTACGAACATACAGTTCAAGTCCATCCCCTCAATCCTGAATGGCGAGGACGTCCTGGCAATTGCGCAGACCGGGACAGGGAAGACGGCTGCTTTTGCGATTCCCCTCATAGACATGATCCACAGGGAGAAGAGCAGCAGGCGGTCCTATGGGATCAAGTGCATTGTCATGGTCCCCACGCGTGAACTGGCAATGCAGATAGGGGAGGTCTTTGAAAAGCTTGCGCGGCACACGAAGGTCAAGACCTTTGCTTTGTACGGCGGGGTTGAGCAGGACCCTCAGATTAAAAGGCTCCAGGCCGGAATCGACATACTTATTGCGACCCCCGGTCGGATGTTTGATCTTATCAACCAGGGATATGTTGACCTCTCACGAATCAGGACCCTTGTGCTTGATGAGGCCGACCATATGCTTGACCTCGGGTTTATTGATGACATCACGTATGTGAAGAGGAAGCTCACAAAGAAGCACCAGACGCTCTTCTTTTCAGCCACGATCAGCAAGGAGATCAAGAAGCTCGCCTTCTCTCAGGTTAAGAGCTCTGCAATACGCATCCAGATAGCACCGGAGGACCCTGTCTCAAAGAATGTCTCGCACTTTGTCATGTTTGTGGAAATGGATGACAAACGGTTTTTCCTCGAGAGGTTTATTAAAGATAATCCGGGAAGCAAGATCATCGTATTTGTAAGGACACGGGTCCGCGCCGAACGGGTGGCAAAGGCCATGGAGAGGGCGCATATAGATACAGTCACTATCCACGGGGAGAAGAAACAGGACGAACGGTCTGAGGTGATGAAAAAGTTCAAGGAGGGCCGCTACCGCATCATGATCGCCACGGACGTCAGCGCCCGCGGGATTGACGTGCCTGATGTCGATTACGTAATCAACTATGATCTTCCGGACAAACCCGAGAATTATGTGCACAGGGTTGGAAGGACCGGTCGCGGCATCAACCTGGGTGAAGCGATCTCATTCTGCAGCAAAGAAGAAAAAGGACTTCTTGAGGATATCCAGCAGCTCATCAATAAAGATATTGAGGTCATAAAGCTCTACAAAAAAGATTACGATCACATCGCCAGCTCACCCGGAAAGGACCTCAGCCTGCAGGAGATAATCGATGAACATGAGCAATGGGAAGCGAATAAGAAGAAAAAAAAGAAGAGGTCATCAAAGATAGCAAAGAAGAAAAAGAAGAAATAAAAGTGCGAACGGCCTCACTTAACCAGTGTCTCCAATTCCGCAATAATTGCGCCCGGTTCTGCGGCCACCATATTCGGACGAACATTTTTAAGATTTATTCCTTCCAGTTTTTTCACGGAAGGACATTGCGGTATGGGAATATCAGGATAGTTTTTCTGGAAATCAGGGAACTTTGCGGGCGATGCGGTCTCAAGAACCACAATGATTGATGTATCTTCACTGAAATACTGCCGGTACCTGAATGACGCGGCCACTCCTATCACTCCATGCGGTTCAAGAACAATACTGTTTCTCTGCCAGAATCTTATTATGTGGGCTTCGATATCTTCATTAGTAATAATATCCTCTCCAAAAACATCTACGCGGAGGTTTTCCGCCACTTCTGGAGTAACGACTCTTTTTTCCAACAGGATATCCGGTATGTTTTCCGGAGATTCTCCGTATAGAAACAGGATACGTTCAAGGTTGGATGGCACAGAGATATCCATGGCATTTGCCAGTGTATGCTTATTACTGAGACTGCCGGAGGAGGTCCCTTTAGCGACAATATTCGCAAAAATATTATTGGCGTTCGTGCCGGCGATAAATAATTTAACAGGAAGCCCCATTCGCTTTGCTATTAAACCCGCGGTCAGATTTCCCAGATTCCCTGACGGCACTGAAAATAGAATGTTCTGGCCCGGGAACCTCCTGTTAAGCTCGGCCCAGATATAGAAGTAGTAAACCGTCTGGGGCAGGAGCCTCCATATGGATATGGAATTGGCCGACGTGAGATTGAATCGTTCACGCACTTTATTATCATTAAGCAGGCTCTTGGCAAGCCTCTGGCAGTCATCGAAATTTCCATTTACCGGAACAGCGCGAACATTTCCGGATACAGAGAGCATCTGTTTTTCCTGGATCTCGGAAACTCCGTCGGCAGGATAGAGGACAAGAACATTTGTATTGGGCAAACCGTGAAAGGCCGTTTGTATAGCGGTTCCCGTGTCCCCTGATGTGGCGACGATAATTGTAGCCCTCCTCTGATTAACAGACAGATAGTGGCTCATCAGCTTTGCCAGAAACATTGCGGCAAAGTCCTTAAAACTGCAGGAAGGCCCTCTATCCAGTCGGGCAATAACAAGATGGTTGTCATCAATGGCTTCATGTATCGGTATTTGTACGTCACTGTATGCACCGTCACAAATGTCTGCGAGGACATCATCGGGAATATCGTCCTGTGGGAGAAAGCTTCTCATTATCACCCATGCCAATTCCGGATAGGTGATATCCGATAAACTGTTGATAGCTGATTCAGTGAAAGACGGAAGGCAGGAGGGCATGAAAAGCCCGTAATCAGGAGAAAGCCCCATTTCGAGCGCAACGTTCCATTTATAATGATTTTCCCCCTTACTGTCCAGTGTAGACACGAACAAGGGGTCGCCCGCAGAACCATCAGGCAGTAATTTGCGTAAATTTTGAATATCCACTGAAAGTAAGCTCCTTCAATAACTGGGGGACTATTAATTCAGAATAGACCAAAGTGTAACGCTATTATATTTATTTGATGTCTATGAGGTCAATAGCAGGGTTATTTCTTAACCGGTTCTTCTCCTCCGGCTTCCAGGTGAGCGAATACTTAAAGAAGTTGAAAAGTTACAAACCCCTTTTTCTGTTCCGTGGCTTGACGGAAAAAACGTGGAAATTCTCCGGCCGCCTGACTATGGGAGATTATGTTTATTTCACTTTTTGTGAAAATCGGTGTTTAAAATGATAAGCCTGTTTGAATTTACTGGCATTTTTAAGATAACATAAAATCCATGAAAGCTATTATATTAAGCGGGGGAAAAGGCACACGGCTGAGGCCGCTGACTTATTCAGGCGCCAAGCAGCTTGTGCCGGTGGCTAACAAGCCGATACTCTTCTATTGTATTGATAATATTGTTCGGGCGGGCATAAAAGATATCGGAATTATTATATCGCCTGAAACAGGGCAGGAGATAAGAGATGCGGTTGGTGACGGAAGCCGCTGGGGTATCGGCATTAAATATATAATCCAGGATATGCCCGGTGGACTTGCGCATGCCATCAGAACTGCGCGTGATTTCCTCGCTGATTCTTCCTTTGTAATGTATCTGGGAGATAATCTGATCGGTGCGGGGATTGAGAAATTTGTTGATGAATTCAACAGGAATAAACCGGAGGCGCTTATACTTTTAAAGGAAGTAGAGAATCCGAAACAGTTTGGAGTTGCCGAGATATCTAAGGAAGGCAGGGTGATAAGGCTGATTGAAAAACCTGATGTCCCACCGTCAAATCTTGCTCTCGTAGGCATATATATATTTTCCCGGGCGATACATGATGCAATTGAAAGAATAAAACCTTCAAAACGGGGGGAGCTGGAAATAACGGATGCCATCCAGGAGCTGATCGTGATGGATCGTAATGTTGAGAGTTTTGTTCTTGATATGTGGTGGCTCGATACAGGGAAAAAGGATGATATGCTTACCGCCAATGCAATTGTTCTCGATGAATGGTTAAAGGAAAATATTGAGGCATCCGTGGATGAGCGGAGTAATATTCTCGGTCGTGTTTCAATCGGCAGCGGCTCGATAATCAAGGCAAGTAAAATACGCGGCCCTGTAGTGATCGGTGAAAATTCAGTGATTGAAAATTCTTTTATCGGTCCTTATACAAGCATCGGCAATAATGTGAAAGTCACCGGGTCTTCCGTTGAACATTCAGTGATAATGGATGAAAGTGAATTGAAGGATTTGGAGAGACTTGAAGAGAGCCTCATAGGGCGAAGGGTGAAAATCACTAAAAACCATACCACACATAAAGCTTTAAGACTCATGCTTGGTGATGATTCCATGGTAGAGGTATGAAGGCCGTCAGCGTTGAATTTATATAAAATTATTAAGGTGACTGCTCCGGCAGGCACAGAGTGTCAAGGGGACAAAGTGAAAAAAAGAATGAAAAACTTTTCTTGTATTTCTGTAATCCTTTGTGCCTATGTGCCTTTGCCACTTTGCACCTGAGTAGTTACGACTGAACTATTACAAAAAATAAAAACTTCCCGTATATTTCTTTAGCTTGTGTTCCTAATATGCCTTTGTCGCTTTGCACCTCGGTAATTACAATTAAAGGAAAATAAATTAAGTACGATAAGTAAATAGTAAGGGCCCGGAAGAGTGGCTGGAAAGCATGTCT
>DRDE01000291.1 GCA_011040095.1 Nitrospirota bacterium | reverse complement strand
CCCACAGCCACAAAGAGGATTAACCTTTCTCTGCGCGGAGAAAAACCCAGGCTGTATGAAAGCTCATCACCGAGGATAAGGGCATTAAGCGCCTTTGCCCTTGACAGGGAGATAGCCAGCCCTCCTGCTATAAATATCAGTCCGTAAGGGATAATCGCCCAGTCCGCCATAGAGAGATCTCCAAATATCCAGAGCGTTGCGCGCCTTAACCCCTCGTCACTCGAAATGCTCATAATCAGCATCAATACCGCTGAAAACAGAAAGCCCAGCCCCACTCCTGCAAGAAGCAGCCTCTCAGGCCAAAAGCCTCCCCTTTTCCAGCCCATTGCTCCCACAAAAATTCCGGTGATTAATGCGCCTGTAAACGCAAGCAGCGGTATTGTCAGGATGCCCCAGAACGTAAAACCTGAAATGATCCCGATAACCGCGGTCAGCGCAGCCCCGCTTGATATGCCGAGTATATAAGGGTCGGCAAGGGGATTCCTCAATACTCCCTGGAGCACGGCCCCTGATGCGCCGAGCGCCATGCCCATAAGAATCGAGACTATAACCCTCGGCAGCCTGATAGAAATGAGTATCTCTTTATCTATTTCATTAACGCTGAAAGGGTTTATTATCTTTGGACCGATAAACAAAGCCGTTGTAAAGATAACGGCAGCCGCAGCAGCCATGATTAAAATCTTCAGCTTCATCTTAAATATCCTTCCAGTTCTTCTATCCCCTTTATGACCCTCGGGCCGAGCCTGTATAGACTATCGCTCACATAAAAGACTTTATTATTTTTCACTGCCGGGATATAAGAGATTCTTTTCAGGAGACCTCTGGAGGTTTTTCGCATATCCATGCCGGATGCTGTCCCGATAAAAATAACATCCGGTGAACGGCGGACGATCTCCTCCATGGAATATTTCGGATATTGCATTTTTGTGTCCCGGGCAATATTTTCTGCGCCGAGCAGGGTTATGGCATCATCTATCGCTGTTCCGGGGCCTGCCACTATCAGCGGCTCCGGCCAGATTATGAAAACTATCTTTTTACCGTCTAATATCTTCTTTGTCTTAAATTCAGCTAATGCCTTTTCTATCTCCAGTGCAAGGGCATCAAACCCCAGCTTTGCATCAAGGGCAATGCCCATTTTTCTTATGCCGTCCGGCAGATCGGATAGTCTGCGTGATCTGAACACATACGTCCTGATTTTCATTGAATGAAGCCTTTGCTCAAACTCCTTTGGATTCCCGTCGGTGGTCATGACAACGATGTCGGGTTTTAATGATACAACAGCTTCGAGAGAAGGATTTGACATACCCCCGATCTTCGGCTTTTCTTTTGCTTCTTCGGGATAGTCGCAGAAAGTCGTGACACCTGCAATCCTGTCGCCGAGCCCTGCAGCGAAAAGTATCTCTGTTATGCTCGGCGCAAGGGAAATAATACGATTTGGAGGTTCGGCATAAGAAGGAGTTAAGAGCGCGGAGTTAAGAGTGAAAAATAAAAACAGAAAAACAGGAATCCAATTACTGCCGGGAGGCGATTGAGTTTTAATATGGTTTTTATAAAGTATTTTCAGCTTTTTCATAAAAATCCCCGGCCTTCTTAAAGAAAGTCAGGGATAAAAGCCGAAAAAAACCTTTACCCTCACAACCTCTTCCCTCGAAGGCTTTTCCGTGAGGCCCGGTTCAGGCAGGTCTTCTGGCTCTCCCGATCTCTACCTGCCTTCCCTGTTAATTTAACAAGTGACGTTCCAAGAGTAGAGACTGAGTATTCCGAAATAGTGGAAATCGGGATTACAGCGGCGGGTCCGCTCCAGCTTGTTACTGGATTCCCCTTTAAGCCCATCCGGGCGCCTGAACAATGTGATTGAAATTATAACTTATTCGAATAATGAATAGTCAAGGAATTCATGCAATAAACCTGATGAGGGATTGATTGGATAACTCCCCCGGCCCCTCTTAACCCTTTCTATTGAAGCTCAAATTGCCGAAAATATTATTTTTTGTTTTCAAAGTATTGCAGAGCTAAAAGTCAGGAAAAGTGGAATTTTTGTGTGCGGAAAGTGAGATATAATATTCATATAACAATAATATATTGGACAAATCCGGTGCTTATGTTGAAAAATACAGTAAGAAATTTATTTGAACGACAGGTTTTATATATAGGATAAGAATATAAGTTTTTAGGGAGATTAATCCTCTTTCAACGGCGGATGGCAAAGAGGGTTCGTAAAGACAAAGAGGATAGAACGACTGCTTTCGTATGCCCCGGGATGACCTGATGCTCCCCCTGAATAACTGGTAAAAGGAAATGCAATAACTATGACAGATTATCAAATCGGCATCGTCAAATGGTTTGACCCTGAAAAGGGCCACGGTTGTATTTCAGGGGAGCATGGAAAGGAGATTTACGTGCACTACAGCGCTGTTGTTTGCGAAGAGAGTGAATGTTCCCTGGAAGAAGGCAATAAAGTGAAATATACAGTCATTAAAGGCCCCAAAGGCCCCCAGGCACAAGAAGTGATTGTTATGAATTAAAAGACTGAACGGTAAGCTGTCAGCTCTTTCCAATTAATACAGAACATTCGGCATGATTGAGGATATACCTTGACACACTGCCGAACATTCCTTTGATCCCCCTCATCCCGCTGCTTCCAACCGCGATTATGTCTGCATTAACGGTCTTTGCCGCCTTCAGAATTTCAACGGAAGGGTCCCCGAATTTAGTCAGCTTCTCTATTTTCGAGAACCTGCCGCTCAAATTTTTTTCAGCCCTGTTGATTATATCTTCTGATGCCTTGAGTTCCTTTTGCCTCATAGCAGCCACGATATTTTTGATTCTTTCGTTTATTTCCATGACAAATCTTTCCGGTATATCTTCAAAAGACCTGGCTATTACATTCAGGATGGTTATTTCCGTATCATTGGGAAACGGGATTGAAGACAGAACCTTTGCTATCTCATCAGAATAAACTGAGCCGTCTGTAGCAAAGAGGACATTAATTTTTCCTGATAATTCTTTCTGGGGAGGATTAATTATCAGAACAGGCTTATGTGAGTTGATTGCAACCAGTTTTGTCACACTTCCAATTATATGAGACCCTATCCCTTTTACCCCCCTTGCCCCCATTACGATAAGATCAACTCCTGATTCCGCTGATGTTTCAACTATGGCTTTGTCGGGGTAATCTTCCTTGAATGAAGTCGTGACTTTTGCATGAACTCCTTTCAGGGTATCTGCTGTTGAGTCGAGAATTTTCGGTATAACCTCGTCTCTTATTTCCTTGAAATTATCGTAGAGCGCCCCCCATTCACTTACAACAGGAACCCAGCTTATGACATGCAAAACAGAAATCTCGTCATCCGGGGAAAAATTAAAATTTGTCAAAAACTTTGCCGCGCCCAGTGAATATTCAGAACCGTCCGTGGATAAGAGTATTTTCATTTTGTCCTCCCCTCCGTATTTAAGATAAAAGAGTTATTATATAAATTGTATCACGGTTTTTTCTGTTTAAAAAGAGATTATCATAAAAAAATAAAATAAGGTTTTTTATAATTATAAATAAATACCTTTATTTTTACTACCTTTCTCGATTATAATCGATAATCGCTAAGGAGGTGTTTTTATGAAATTTTTTCTTATTTTTGTTTTAAGTATTGCCGTCATATTGGGTATCATCACTTTTCAGAACGATACGGAGATATCGGTAAAGTTCATAAAATGGAGCTTTTCCGGGCATATCACCATTGTTCTTGCGGTCTCCTTTGCCGTTGGCCTGTTGGGCGGTATATCCCTGATTGTCCCGCCGTGGTGGAAAAAAGCAAAGACAGCCAGGACATACAAGAAACGCATTCATGAGCTGGAAGAGGAGAAGGCTTCAGGGGATACTGATGAAAAACCAAAAGAAGATGCGGAGAGCAAAGAAACCGTAGAAGAAGCGGAAGATATCAGGAAACTTTGATTAACAGCAATTCTGAACAAGAATAAATTTCTGCAGGTTTCCATCCCACATAAAAGGCTTAATATCATGAATTTTTCTATTCATGACAGAAAGCACAACATGTAAGGCATTGGGAAATTCCAGCTCGCCAAGGACGGTTTGCGCCGCAAAATCCTCCTCTGAAAAATACGCTTCATGTTCTGTATGAGAATGATAAAAGGCGATGATCTCTTCGCCTTTTTCTTTAGCGGAAGATATGATCCCGTCAAACTCGCCTCTTTCAATAAAATAGGCTGTGCGGGCATCCCTCGGATATCTTGCCGGATCCTCGGCGTGAAGCATGTTCTGAATATTCCTGCATGGATGTACAGTCTGAACATTGCTGTTTCCCGTTATAATTCCGCAGCACTCGTCAGGGTATTCTTTTAACGCATGTTCGTATATTTTTTTGATTACACTTTTATTTAAACGCATATCGTTACGTGGCTCAACATTGAGCTAAGTCCGTTATATCTCATGACTCAAATACCTGTCGCCGCCGTCCGGGAATTTCCGGTCATATATAGAGTCTGTTTATAAAGTGCTGTTTTTTATTTTTGTCATACCCGAAGTCTGTAGTCGGGTATCCAGAACTTACTGAAAAGACTGGATTCCCGCCCAACAGACCGCGGGAATGACGGCTCTATTGTTGAGTTTATACACAGACTCTATATAGCCGGTACCAGGGAGCTCTCCATATGCTTAAGTCCCTCAATTCCGTGCATTGCGTCGTCAGGTTCAACAGCTATAACTTTTATATTGGAATCGAATTCCTTCAGCGCTTTCCCGGTTCCCATTATTGTCCCGGTTGTCCCCAGACCTGCAATAAAATGGGTAATTTTGCCCTTTGTCTGTTCAATGATTTCAGGGCCGGTTGTCAGATAATGCGCCTTCCGGTTTGAGGGGTTGCCATACTGGTCGGGCATGTAATATTTCTTCGTGTCCCGGTTTTCAGCGGACTCGATCATTGAACGGCATATCCTGCCCTTGATGGAGCTGCAGGGATTAAAGAACTCTATCTTCGCATATATTTCAGCCGAACCGTCTTTGACTAATTTATTGATCCTGACCATCGGTGTATTGCCGACCAGCTCCAATACCGAATTGACCGGTTCTGAATAGAAAAATGAATTTAGCATTCCACTCCTTAAGACGGTGATTAAAGTTTACTATTTTACAATATTTGGGATTTAATTAAGATACTCTTTGAAAAAGATTGTGACGGCTTTACGTTACTCTCGCCTTTAAAATCATATATCCTGAATACAAAATCAATGCCCCCCCGATTAATGCTGTCCAGCCGGGGACTTCATTTAAAAAAATGAGCGCTAATATTATTGCCCCGACCGGCTCGAAATACCCGAGAATTGCCGCTTCGTGTGCCTTTACGCTTTTAAATCCCTGAACGTAAAGCATCGGGGCAAGAGTGGAGTGGAGTATGCCCATGGTTACCAGGTAAGGCAGAGACTCCAACGGCACGTGAATCCTGAAGACAAACGGCAGCAGCACAAGGGCGACAATGCCATTCTGTATAAATATTATGAAAAGGGAAGAGTAGAGGGATGCTATCCTTCTGACAATGAGGATTAAAAATGCATATGCCAGTCCTGATGCAGCGCCGGCAATAATTCCGAGGCGCTCACTGTTTCCCTGGAATGCCCCCGTATCAGGAGTTTTCCCGCCGAGTATAAGCCAGAGTCCGGCTGATGACAGGGTTATGGCAAGCCATGTGGTTTTGTGGCTTCTTTCTTTCAACAGCAGCGGCGCCAGTATGGCCACAAAGACCGGAGCCGTGTAATGTGTAAGCACGGCATTGGCTATTGTCGTATTCCTGAAGGCAAAGTAGAAGAGCATTGTGTTTGCTATAAAGCAAAGGGGCGAGATAACAAGGAAAAGAGCGTCCCTGGCGCTCCTGTCTGAAAGCTTCACTTTCTTTAATAATCCGGTTGATGTCAGCAGTATGAACTGCAGCAGACCGGCAATCGTCGCCGTGTAAAAAATAATGGCTTGATTCGGGAGATCTATTTTCCTGATGAAAATACCGAGAGAACTCCAGATAAGAATTGCTGCTATGATTTTTATATAGCCCATAAGTTAAATTAAAAATTAAAAAGCAAAAATTAAAGCAGGGGAAGCGGATTTAAACTTTATATTTCGAGTTTCCCGGTTTGCTTAAGCACAGAGGACCTTATCTCTTTGGCAGGCAATGGTTTTTGCAAGATTTTGCCATTACTGATAAAGGGATTGAGAATGTCATTGAATGCCCCGCCGCAGCGGCATTTATGTTTTTTATTATTGTTCGGAACTATGAGCGGAGAACCGCACTTTTTACAACGCAATACGCGTTTGCTGCCCGAACACTTGCCTCTTTTTGCAAGGGGATTGCCTTCCACCTCCATTATGTCCATGGAAAAATCCACTACAGGTGCATTGCTGATTGAAGTGCCTATTCCATAGGCGTCAACAAATTCATTCAAGACCGGCAGATCATGTTCTTTGATGCCTCCGCTGACAAAGAGCTTTATGTTTTCATATCCCCTTAAATCAAGCTCCCACCTTACTTCTTCAAGAATCCGGTAGAAGTCCCCTCTCCTTGAAGACGGGGTATCAAGCCTGATGGCAAAGAGTTTATCCCCCATTGCCTCCACCACGTTCAGCGCTTCAAATTTTTCATCAAGAAATGTGTCGATAAGCGCGACCCTTTTGAATTTCGGCTCTAACACTTTATCATAAGCCCTTATGGCTTCAACTGTGGAGCCCATGCAGATGATAAGCGCATGGGGCATTGTGCCCATCGGGTCTTCTCCTATTACTTCACCTGATTTGACAACAGCTACCCCGTCACATCCTCCGATATATGCGTTCCTTTCTATCATGGGAGCCAGCACAGGATGCATTCTCCTGGCCCCGAAACTTATAACAGGACGTTCCCCGGCAAGCTTTTTGAACCTTGATGCCTTTGTGGCAACACCTGATGCCTGACACATCAGCCCCAGAAGAGCTGTTTCAAATACACAGAAATCCTGGTACCTTCCTTCAATCTCCATCACCGGCTCATATGGATGAAAGACAGCGCCTTCTCTTAACGCCCTTGCCTTAACCGGCAGGTTTTTGAGAAGATGTGAAATCTCCTCCATGCCGGCAAGCACAGCCCATTGCCACTCATCAGGCAGGCCCTTGGCAATGAACTCCGCCTTTACAACAGGGTTTATTTTTTCGGCTTTAAGTATTTCAAGAGTGCGCTCGAAATATACATCGGTTATTTTCCCTTCAATAATATCTTTTGCTTCTGCGGTATGGAACATGATTCCTCCGGACTCTAAATAATATTTACTCCCAGGACATTCTTCATTATCCTGATTGCCGCTTCATGATCTTCTCTTTCCAATCCGGCTACTCCGCCTTCAACTACCGTAACCCTGTAATCCCTCAATACTGCATCAGAAGCCGTGAACAATATACATATGTGTGTCACACATCCAGTGAGCCTGACACCGGTTACCCCGAGCATCTTCAGGGTTTCATCGAGTTTTGTATTGTAGAAACCGGAATACGTTGTCTTCTTTATAACAATATCATCTTTGTCAGGCTTGATCTCACCTGCCACCTCCGCCCCTTTTGTTCCGTCCACTGCATGCACAGGCCAGCCGAATCTGCTGAATTCTTTATCGTCCTTATCATGGGCATCGCAAATATAGATGACGGGATTGCCCCTGGTTTTTGCATCTTCAATTTCTTTTTTTATGACCGGGATTACTTTCCTTGTATCAGGCGCTTCAAGAGGCGCCCCTTCAAGCACAAAATCATTCAGCATATCTATTATGAGAAGAGCTTCTCCTGACACGTTTGTCTCCCCCTCTTGTTTTATTTTTTCCTGAATTTTTCCCTCAGCGCTTTTTCAACAACCCCTGGCACCAGTCCTCTGACAGAGCCGCCGAATGAAGCAAGTTCCCTGATCAGGGTTGACGAAAGAAAGGTGTAATCCTGGCTCGGCATCATAAATACCGTTTCAATATCTGCATTGAGGCGCCTGTTCATGAGGGCCATCTGCAATTCATATTCAAAATCCGACACTACCCTCAATCCCCTGATGATCGCCTTGCTTTTCAGTCTCTTTGTATAATCAACCAAAAGATCGCTGAATGCATCCGCCCTGGCCCCTTTTAAATTCCTGATGGATTGTTTAATCAAAACAATTCTTTCATCAATTGTAAATAACGGCTTTTTTTTCCGGCTCGGCGCAACAGCGATTATTACTTCATCGAATATCTTCAATGTCCTTTTAACAAGGTCTATGTGACCGTTGGTGATGGGGTCAAAGGTGCCGGGATATATTGCTGTTTTATTCATTGAGCGCTTCATTACAGCTAATTATACCCCTTTCTTTTCAACAATTCAGATATTAATTATACAACTTAACACCATCATGGTTTGTAACTATTCAGGTAGGCACAAAGGCACATAGTGGCAAAGGCACAAAGTAAAAAAAAGGATGAAAAACTTTTCCTGTATTTCTGTAACCCTTTGTGCCTATGTGCCTTTGCTACTTTGCACCTGAGTAGTTACCATGGTTTTAATAAAAAATCAGGATGTCTCATAAAAACTGAGCTCCGTATCCCCGTAGTTATAGTCTTTCACCTTCTGCAGTCCGTCAAACTTCTCAGCCAGCTTTTTCTTTGCAAAATGTTCTGCTATGACAATCCCCTTTTGTTTTAAAACAGGAGACCTGCCGATTGCGGACAGTGCATGTATTATGTCATCCGTGTGATAGGGCGGATCCAGGAATATTATATCAAAGATGAACCTGTTTAGTTCCGCATGATCTATGAATGACAGGACTTTTTTGGCAATAACGGTGGTTTTTGCTGAAATGCGGCGCTTTTCCAGGAGTTCACTTATTTTTCCGGTATATGTTTTACTCTTTTCAACAAACACGACTTCTGCGGCTCCTTTATTCAGTGCATCAATTCCAACAGCGCCTGTTCCTGCATAAAGGTCGAGGAAATGTGAGTTTTCAATTTTACCCCGCAGGATGTCGAAAAGGGCTTCCCTGACTTTGCCGGTTGTAGGTCTTAAGGTTTTCTGTTTTTTGAACGCTTTCATAACACCTGCATACTATAAAGTTTAAACACTTAAACGGTCAATTTATGACAGCATTAACTGCTGTTGATTTAAAATTTGTATGTGTATTGCTCCGGGGCTTCGCGTGCTGATAATTCTAAAAGAGCTTTCTATTGACAAGCAGGAGAAGCTTTGATATATAGAAATTATTAAAAAGCAATTAACCATATCAAAAGCGGTTTAAATATACCGCCAAAGAAAGGAGGTTATTACCATGGCAGCAGAAAAAACCAAAAAAAGTAAAAAAGAGGGTCTGGAACCCTATCGTCCGGCAGGATGGCTTTCGCCTTTTGACCGGATGGAAGAGATGTTTGAGGATTTTATCAGAAGACCGTTCAGCCGCCCCTTCTGGCCGGGTATGCAGAGGATGTTTGAAGAAATTGAGCCTCTCCTCTTTCGGGTTTTGACAGGCTGTTTTTACACCTTATTGCTCACTCCAGTTTTTGGGGTGTATTATAAAAAAGAGCTTAAGGGCCGGGAGGGCACAGAAATATTCTTTAAAACATCTCCATCTGTTCCACTCTTTCCTGGGGCGTGAATACCGGGTAGTTGTCGTCAAAGCATGCTGCGCAGTATTTTTCGGGATTCGGTATTACCTTTACTAATCCTTCGAGACTTAAATATTGCAGTGTATCGGATGTGATATATTTTTTTATTTCCTCAAGCCTGTGGGTTGATGCGATCAGTTCTTTTCTTGTAGGGGTATCAATTCCGTAAAAGCACGGCCCTATGGTGGGAGGCGAGCTTATCCTCACATGCACTTCTTTTGCTCCGCCGCCTTCCCTTATCATTTTTACGATCTTCTTGCTTGTCGTCCCCCTTACGATTGAGTCATCAACAACCAATACCCTTTTGCCTTTAAGGAGCTGCCGGACAGGGTTCAGCTTTATCTTTACCCCGAAGTGTCTTATTGACTGCCTCGGCTCGATGAATGTCCTGCCCACATAGTGATTTCTTATCAACCCGAAATCAAATGGTATCTTGCTTTCCTTTGCATACCCCAGCGCCGCCGGGACCCCGGAATCAGGGACAGGAATGACAATATCGGCATCAACCGGATTTTCTCTCGCAAGCTGGCGGCCGAATTCTTTTCTGATTGCATCTACATTGAGATTTCCAAAAATATTGCTGTCAGGCCTTGCAAAATATATGAATTCAAAGATGCAGAAAGCATGTCT
The DNA here is from genome assembly GCA_011040095.1 of Nitrospirota bacterium. GTDB lineage: Bacteria > Nitrospirota > Thermodesulfovibrionia > UBA6902 > UBA6902 > BMS3ABIN06. Next base: position 762 of record DRDE01000291.1, on the reverse strand, counting down.
CAGAGAAGGGAGTGTCTTAAAGGATTGCAACCCGTCTTTATTTATAATCACCATCTCGCCCGGCGCAACATCCCTTTCATATGTTGCGCCTATGAGGTCAAAGGCGCAGGTCTCGGACGCGACAATATAGGCGCCGTCATACTTGCCTATGCTTAAAGGCCTGAATCCGTATGGGTCGCGTATTGCAATAAGCTCATTTTCACTCATTAACAGGATGCTGAATGCCCCTGAAATGCTCTTCATAGTATCCACGAGACGTTCATAAAGCGCTCCTGCGCGGGAACTTGCAATAAGATGGACTATTACTTCACTGTCAGATGTTGACTGGAATATCGCTCCTTTTGATTCTAATTCATCTCTTAACTCCAAGGCGTTTATAAGATTGCCGTTGTGGGCTATTGCAAGGGAGCCTAATGAAAAATTGACCATTATGGGCTGGACATTTTTCAAAGAACTTGAACCTGCGGTTGAATAGCGGTTATGTCCAACGGCAATATCTCCGGGCAGCCGTTTCAGCCTCTTTTCAGAAAAAATATCTGCTACAAGACCCATGGATTTTTCAATATGGATCTGCCCGCGGTCGGATGAGCATATGCCTGCGCCTTCCTGGCCCCTGTGCTGCAGGGCATGAAGACCGAGATATGTCAGATTCGCAGCTTCGGGATGACCATAAACCCCGAACACTCCGCATTCTTCATGAAACCTGTCGGAAGATAGTGGTAAGTAGGGTTCGGAGAATATTCGCTTATTGCAAATAAGCCT
>DRDE01000290.1 GCA_011040095.1 Nitrospirota bacterium | reverse complement strand
GCTGATAAAAAAATCCTGCTTACAAGAAATTTAAAAAAGGAATTTGAACTCTTAAATAAAGACTATCAATTAGCGGAGTGATAGTCTGCATGGTAAATGAGAAAAAGCCCTGCATGTCTCCGATACGGCCGGCTGATGAACGATTACGAATAAATCAATAGTGGCAAAGCAGGATAAGCGCAGCCGGGGCAAGGCGCTTGTGGAGACCCAAGCAAAAGACCCGCAAAATAAAAATAGTAATCAAATCGATATATGCCTGCGTGGAGAATAAGGACTGAAGCCGGCGAAATCTTGAATGCCTCCCAGCAGGAAAATATTTCTCCCCCGGTCGAAATGACATGAATAATGCCCTGCTATTTAATTACAAGCACCGGACAGCATTTTACTTTTCTTATAACCCGTTCCGTAACACTTCCGATAAATACCTTTTCAATCCCGCTGCGGCCGTGGCTCCCCATTATAATGAGATCGGCATCCGACTCTTCCGCCACTTCGCATATTTTTTCGTAGGGAACACCGTCCTCGATACGCGTTTGAACCTGTACCCCTTCCTTTTCCGCAATCTCCTTTACTTCCGCAAGTATCTGCTCGCCTTCCCGTTTAAGGCTCTCAAGGACCATCTCAGGCCTGAAAGTCTCTATATCCGTAACATCAATAGGCGGAATGACATGGATCGCGACGATCGTCGCGCTGTCCTGCTTTGCAAGTTTAACAGCATGTTGAACAGCTGACTTACTGACTTCAGATCCGTCTACCGCCAGGACAAGCTTCTTATATATAGCCATTTATCGACCTCCTTGAATATAACTCTGATTTCTTCATTCCAGGCCGTGGGAAAAGCCGAGTCTCTCACCTGCTTTTTCCTTTGCCTTTGCCTTGAATGTCCAGAATAAAATTAAAAACGTAGCTACAATGCCACTGCCGAACAGGAATACCTTGCTGCCTATCTCGAACATTACGGCAGAGCCTTCGTTCAATTCTATGATCTCCAATTGCAGCAGGTATTCGGGTATGGCAAGAACCCGTGATACGACACATAACAGGATAAGTATTGCCGTTACCATCCGTATATAAAGCTCTTTTACCAGATGGGTGCCTATAGCTCCGAAATATATGCCTACCAGTGACCCTCCATAGAGGAGCAGCACCAGTCTCAGGTCAACATAACCCTGAAGCCCGTAGTTAAATGCGCCCCATGCGCCCATGAACATTGCAAGAAACAACTCTGTGCCCGCTGCAACCACAGTCGGTACACCGAATACATAGATCATGGCAGGCACCCCTATAAAACCGCCGACTCCGATGGTCCCTGCCATGAAGCCGACAAAAAATCCTATTACCAGCAGGACAACCAGAGAAACATCCACATTGGCTACCTTAAAGTGGATAAGAGGCTTGAACTGGAATTTCCTGGACAGGTTGAGCAGCTTATCCGAGGGTCCTGCCCCCGGTTCTCTTGAGGACCTCATGGCATCCTTCAGCAGCGAATAACCGATAATGCTGAGTGTAAGAACGAAAAAGGCGCTCACATAAAGGCTTGAACCCGCCTTGCCTAATTTCTCAAAGAAAAAACCGTTTACAACAACCGCAGCCCTTATGCCTATTGCAGCGGTTGCAAGCAAATATATCCCTAATTTCTTATCCACATGGCCGAATTCACCGTGTTTTTTTGAGCCCATCATTGCTTTTCCGAATTTATGGGTTATATTGGCGCTGACCGCCATAACACCGGGGACCCCGAGATTCATCATTCCGGGAGTCATTAAAAAAGCCCCCCCTGATCCTATAAAACCCGATAGTGTGCCTCCCATGAAACCAAGGAGGATTACCCCGATCATAGTCCATGGATTAGCATCAAAAATCTGGCTTACAACATTAATCTTATCTATTGCCTGAGCAGCTATATCTTGCATTTTAGTTATATCCTCCTTTCATTATTTCTCAAGCTTGAACAATTTAGGCAGAATATTGGTTGTATTGCCCCATGTCCATGCGTGTACTGCAACAACAGCCATGATAGCAAGCCCGCCCAAAACGGTCCCGGTCATAAATATCTTCTTATTCAGCATGTCTATTTCAGGAAAAAAAACACCGTACATTAATGCCGAGCCTATTGCATAAATGATAAACTTGCCCCAGTTAATGCCTTTTGCGGGTTTTTTCTCTTTATGAGCGGCTGCAATAGCTTCGGCTGTAGTTACAGGACAGGTGAATTTTTCTTTAAGGGCCTCTATGCTTACTCCGCCCTTTTTCATCTCATCGGTGAACTTAGCATCTCCGATCAGCACTAAGCTTGCAGGCATGAGATCATTCAGTTTCTTCATGAATGTTTCCGGGTCCTGGGCAACAACATATGAACTGAAACCGACCCCTTCGGAATCAAATGCCTGCCTTGCAGCTTTCAGAACATTCCGGGCATTTTCAATGGTTTCCTTGCTGCTGTCAGCGGCAAGGAATATTCCGGCTATTTCGGTGTCAGTGCCTTTTGACGCCTTCAATGTATATTGAAGCGCCGGGGAATTCATGTCCCACTTGCCGTCAATCAATATTATCTTTTTCACCAGCCCCTCCTTAAATTATTGTTCCCCCCGCCGGATAAAAATTCCTGATAGCCGAATATATAACTTAGAGAATTGATTTTCCCGGAAGGGGGTATCTCTCCGGTTAAATGACTATTTAGAGTCTGTCCATAAACTCAACAATTAAGCTGTCATTCCCGCGGTCCTTTGGGCGGGAATCCAGTCTTTTCAGTGAGTTCTGGATACCCGACTACAAACTTCGGGTATGACAAAAATAAAAAGCAGCTATTTATACACAGACTCTATTTAAGCTTAGAAAAATTTCATGCAGTATGTCAAACAAAACAGGTTTTGTTTTTTTTATATAAGATTAAGATAAAATTATGTTTCAGAATACAACGGAAAATTATTGTTTGTAATTCAAATTACGAATATTGTAATCTTTAATTCAAATGCATCTGAAAATCTGGCATAAGATGATTATCGGCATTGCCATCCCGTCATTTATTGTTCTGATAGGGGGCCTGCTCACGTACGGATACATAAGCAATGTCCAGAAGAGGCAGGGTTATGTGCAGATAGCGGATGACATAAACAACCATGTG
>DRDE01000289.1 GCA_011040095.1 Nitrospirota bacterium | reverse complement strand
GTAATGTTTCAAAGGCTGATGAAAAGGCATCGGGGAAACCCGGAAGCAGTGAAGGCACAGGGAACGATCCGAAGACCGGGGCAGTATTAAACGGCATTCCTGCAAAATCCGTGGATTCTGAAATTAACCCGGCAAACAGTGAAAATACGCAAGCGGCTAAGCGCGCATTAAACACCCTGGATAATAATAACATAAAGACAGGCGCTTTAGTGTCTGAAACCGCGGATGAATCCGCAGATAAAAAGGACTCTGCCGGCCTGGAAAAATTAATTAATGCACAGGCAAAACCGGGGAGTGCGGATCAGGATGATTTTGAAGCAGCATTCAGGAACCCCTCTGAACAGTCCGGCAAAAATATTGACCTTAAAAAAGACCATATCAAGGAGATTAAATCCGCTGAAGATGCGGTAAAAGCTGATCTCCGCGAAGGAAGCAGCAGCCTAAAGGAATTGAATAGCAAAGCGGTATCTGAATTTATGGGGAATTTAAACCGTGAAAACGGATTGAAAAATCTTGCAAATAATGATGCAGGACCGGTTCGTGTTGAACCCGGGACCAATAATTCCGGCCTGCTGAATAATTCCGGACCTGCACCGGAGGGCGGCAAAATCAGTGCAACCCTGCATACCGGCAATGCGTCAAGGCCGACTGCCTTCAATGAAGTTGTAGATAAAATTGTTTATGTTGCAAAGGGCGACAACAGGCTGGGTGTCACTATTGAACATAAGGACCTCGGTAAACTCAATATCAGTCTCAGTCTTGAAAAAGGCATGGTAAATGTACACATCAATACAGCGGATAAAGCAGCCAGGGAATTTGTGGAAAACAATATCCAGCAGATAGTCGATTCTCTTTCAAAGAGCGGTGTCAGTATAGGGGGGTTCTCCGTGGGATTAAAGAACTATAAAAACAGCGAAGGAAACACTGACGGGAATGGAAAAGGAAATAATTCCCGCATTGGCGGAAGTGAGGAAAAAGGATATTTTAAAGAAGCGAACAGCAACTCGCTCAATAACGGCCTGGTGAGTATATTTGCATGAGATTTCATTTAATGGCACAGATGATGATTAAAATCAGTGAGAAAGGAATAGAAATAACGGATTATAAATGGAGGAATCATGGTTATACCCGGCGTAACTAATATTGACGAAAGTAGTAAAAATGTCTCATCCGGGATGCAGTCTCTCGGACAGGAGGATTTCATGAATCTCCTTCTCCAGGAATTAAGCTATCAGGACCCGTTAAAACCCATGGACAGCAAGGAATTCACAGTGCAGCTTACCCAGTTCAGTTCCCTGGACAGGCTTAAAGATATCAGCGATACGTTAAATGACGTTCTTGCATTTCAACAGTCCATGCAGAATGCAACGGTTACAAACCTGCTCGGGAAATCCGTTGAAGTAGCCGGCAACAGCTCTTATCTCAACGGAACCGCTGATATGAGCTATGACCTGGAGGCAAATGCGACTTCCGTAAAGATATTAATTTATGACCCTTCAGGAAAGATGGTGCGCTCGGAAAAGCTCGGCGCGCAGGAAGCTGGAGACAATCTCTACTCATGGGACGGAAAAGACGATCTGGCCAATCAACTGCCGGACGGTTCTTATACTTTTGAAATCGAAGCTATAGACAGCGCGGGCGAGACGGTTGAGGCTTCAACAATAAGCTCGGGAGAGGTAACGGGCGTTGTATATGATAATGATATCACCTATCTTGTTTTAGACGGAACCAGGAATGTATATCTGAGTGATATTCAGTCTGTAGGACTCTGAGGGCATATTATTAAAATTCATATAAGAAGGAGGAAATATTTATGAGTATTACATCCATGTTTACAGCAGTCAGTGGAATGAACGTAAACGGCCAGGCGCTCTCCGTGGTAGGCGATAATATCGCCAACATGAACACCCACGGCTTTAAGACGAATTCGGTGGTCTTTGGTGATATAGTAAGCCAGACAGTAGGGTCGTTAGGCATTGGAAGAGGCGTTTTGCTGAATGAAGTTTCACAGGAGTTTACACAGGGCGCGTTTGAGAATACCCCAAGTGTACTGGACCTGGCCGTGGACGGAGACGGTTTATTTGTTGTGAAAAAAGGAAACAATACATTTTACACGAGGGCGGGACAGTTCGGCATTGACAAACATGGCTACGCTACAAATCCGGACGGCTATAAACTGCAGGGTTACCAGTACTCGACTACAGGCGCTTCTTCAACAGTGGTCAATGATATCAATGTTGCATCCATCAACAGCCAGCCGAAAGCAAGCTCCAGTGTGACTGTATATGCGAACCTTGACTCAACAGCAACTATACCTGCTGCATTTGATGTCGCTACACCTGAAACCACATCAAATTTTACAAGCACTATCACTGTTTATGATTCACTGGGGACTGCCCATGTCGTTAATATCTATTTCAGAAAGGCCACTGAAGCGGCTACAGGAAACACATGGGAGTGGAATGCAGTTGTAAGCGGCTCTGATAATGCCAACAGCTCCAACGATCAGGTGCAGGCATCAGGGACATTGACTTTTACCAGCAACGGCGCACTGAATGCCGAAAGCTTGATAGCCTATCCTACCGTCGGTTTTGATTTTTCAGGCGGCGCTACACTGGACCAGACTATTGCCTTTGATTTCGGAGAATCCATTACAGAAAGCGGTGGAACAGGGTTTGGAGGCACAGTACAGTACAGTGGAGATTCTACAACATCATTTCTGAATCAGGACGGCTACTCCTCGGGCACATTGAAGAGCCTGACCATAAACGATGACGGTATAATGTCCGGTATTTTTACAAACGGGCAGACAAAGAATATTGCGCAGATAGTGCTGGCAAAATTCATATCCCAGGAAGGGCTTGTAAAGCAGGGCAACGGCCTTTATGCAGAGTCTTTTGATTCCGGCCAGCCCATTGTTACCGCACCGGGTAACTCAGGAACAGGGCAGATACTCTCAAATACACTTGAGCTGAGCAACGTTGACCTTGCCTCGGAATTTGTCAAGATGATTATATTTCAGCGCGGTTTCCAGGCGAACTCCAGGATGATATCCACATCGGATGAGTTGATGGTGGAACTTGTTAATCTGAAACGGTAATACAAAGTAAGGGTTCACGGTTCACGGTTATCAGTTCACGGTTAAAGAAAACATAAAGGCCGGAGGCAATAATGTTTGCTTCCTCTGAAGATATGGAAATATGTAAAAAACCGTGAACCGTTTTTATTTTGCAACAGCCTGGTAAACCTGGCCCGGTTTCAATAAGACAAAATTTTCCGCCCCTTCTTCAGCTTTAATCTGCTTGAAAACTTCACAGGACATGCAGGATACGGATTTCCGGGCAAAGTCACCCTGCACCCTGCCGCCGCAGAATGTTCCGGCTGTGGCCCAGCATATTCGGCCTGCATTTTTGCCGCTGTTGATCCCGTTGCAGGATGTATCCTTTGCAGCCGGGCAGATTCCAAGTTCACCGTTCTTGTTCCCATCCGGCTCCCTCCCGCATTTTTTAATCTCCCAACAATTTGATCTCGGCACTCTGTACCCTCCTTTTCATGTTGATTATCTTATTATGAATTGATTTTTATTATTATCGGTTTTTTCCATGAAATCTTTAGCCCTTAACCTAAACCGAATTAATAATCTCGCCTGCTATTTCGTCAAGAGGCACGATTTTATCTGCAATGCCTGCGTTGACAACCGCCTTCGGCATTCCGTACACAACACATGTCTCTTCGCTCTCGGCAATGGTCTTGCCGCCTTTATCCTTGATTGCGCCCATTCCTTTTTCACCGTCATTGCCAAGGCCTGTAAGGATTATACCGAGCACATAGGCGGAAAAACTTTCAACAATCGACAGCATGAGCACATCAACGGACGGTCTGTATATATATTCTCCGCTGTCTTTTGAAATAGCTATGCACGTCTCTGCCATTCCTTTTCGCCTTACCTTCATATGTCCTCCGCCGGGAGCTATAAATACCGTTCCTTTTTTCAGGGGTTCACCGTCTTCAGCCTCCTTCACTTTAATATTGCTCAATTGATTTAATCTTTCCGCAAAAGGTCCCGTGAAAGCCGGCGGCATATGCTGGGCAATGAGAATAGGGACAGGGAAATCTTCAGGGAATTGGGTAATTATGTTTTGCAATGCCCTGGGCCCTCCTGTGGAGGAACCGATTGCAACAATACTTATTCTCCGTTTAGAGGCGTATTGTGACGCTTTCGGCATATGAAGAGGTTTATGTGTTAGTTTTATAATTCTTCTGAACGGCCTTTTTCTACCGATACCCTTGATTTTCTCTACTAAAATCTCCCTGATTTTGACTATGTTAACAGAGAGGTCTGCAAGATTCTTGGGAATAAAGTCAACGGCGCCGATGTCAAGGGCGTCAAGTGTTGCTTTTGCGCCTTCAGTAGTCAGCGAGCTGACCATTAAGACCGGAACGGGGTTTTCCATTATATGTTTAAGGGCCTCAATTCCGTCCATTCTCGGCATCTCGATATCCAGGGTAACGACATCCGGCTTGAGTGAAGATACCTTTTCAACCGCTTCAATGCCGTCCCTCGCAGTACCGATAACCCGGAGCCCGGGGTCGGATGAAATCATGCTGGAGAGGGTATTTCTCATAAAAGCCGAGTCATCGACAATCAGGACATTAATCATTTTTTTGCCTTTTTTAAAAAATGTAACTACTCACCTATATTTATTCCCCCCTTTAGCAAAGGGGGAGACATAGGCATTTACAAATAAAAAATTGACTGAAATTAATCCGACGCCAATTTAATTTGCCTACACTTGTACAGCCTCTCCCATCATCTTGTCGATATCAATGAGAATTATGAGCCTGTTTTCCAGTTTTGCTATACCTTTGATAAACTTGCTGCTCATGTTTGCCGTCACAGGAGGAGGCTCTACTATGCCTGAAGGTATCCTCAACACTTCTGATACGGAATCAACAACAAGACCGTTTGTGACACCCTGTATATCCATTATTATTATCCTTGTTGTATCTCCGGCGCCTTTTTCCGGAAGTCCGAATTTCTTTCTGAGGTTTATTACAGGTATGACTTTGCCCCTGAGATTGACTACACCCTCTACATGGTCCGGCGCATTCGGAACCTTTGTGATCTCTGTTATTCTGTTTATTTCCTGAACATTCAGGATGTCAACCGCATATTCTTCATTGGCGAGGGTGAAACTAACTAATTGTAATACATTTTCTGCAACTGTTGAGGTTTCCATGTATTTATCCTCCTTTTTATTTCTTTAAAAACCAAAATCATTCAAAAGCGCTTCAACATCGGATTGAGTAACTTTTTCAACAGCTTTTTCCTCATTTTCAAATGTTTTTCTCCTGCCTGCACCGTCCCCGGCGCCTGCCTGTTCAGCATCACTCTTCATCGACATGCCGAATTGTGTTATTAGTCTCAACAGTTCAGCTTCAACACTATTTACAAGATCAATGACTTTTTTGATGGTTTGCCCTGTGATGTCCTGAAACTGCTGCGCGGTAAGAATTGTTGTCAGGTCAGTGTCGAGAGAATCTTTAAATGCATTCAGATATTCGACATCTTCATCATGGCCTTTTATGTTGTTAATATGCCTTGAAAGCTCATCCGAGTTTTCTAAGTATCTCTCAACGATCCCCATTGTCTTGTTGGCGGCATCTTCTGTTTTTGAGATCACAAACTCCAGTTTGTCAATGGCATTCGGAACATCATCTTTGGTCAGTTTTTGAAGGCCGCTGTCAACGGCCCCCTTGAATGCCTTGAGTGAGTCATGAAGTTTTCTCGTTACTTTTCCGACTTCCCTGAAAAGCTCGCCGTCTGTTTCATTAACAAGCTGCTCAATAATGCCTTCCACCTTTTGATATTCCTGGTTTGCCAGGGCGTCCATGAATGTCAGCATTGACTCAAATACGTTTTGTTTCGGATCGCTTTTTTCGTATTTTTCCTTAAAGAACTCTTTTGCGTCATGCAGCTCGCTGACAGTGACTTTTCCTCCTATGGTATCAACTTCCCTGACTACTTCCACCGTATCCCCGCTGCCTGTATCTTTTACGTCAATGATTGCATCTTCAAGCAGGCTCATATCATCGATAGGAAGAAGCTTCCTGATATTGAGAAGGACTATAAGTTTGTTATCGAGTTTTGCAACCCCTTCTATATTTTCTACATTGGTATTAAAAAAATTCTCGGGAGGCTCTATCTGTGATTCATCTGCCTTGATGACACCGGTGATCTCATCTACGATGATGCCGAATGTTATTTTCCCGGCGGCAAGGACTATTACGGTATTGCCGATATCTTCATCAAAGGTGGAATTTAAAAGGTTTTTAAGATTTACTATTGGAATAATGGACCCTCTAAGGTTTGATATGCCTTTCACATACGGCGGCAGTTCAGGCAGTGCAGTGACAGAAGGCATACTGATTATTTCACGCACGTTTAAGATCGGAATCATGTATTCACTCGTGCCGACATTAAATCCTATATATTGTTGCATATATCCCCTCCTTTCTTTCCCTATAGCTTTATCAGCTCAAAAAGCTTTCTTGACATGCCTGCGACATCAAGAATAAAAACAACTTTTCCATCACCCGTTATGGTTGCCCCGAGCACATACGAAGATGTTGTATCTATGCCCTCAAGTGTCTTTATAACGACTTCCTCCTGGCCCAGGAGGCTGTCAACGGCAATACAGAATCTCCTGTCGCCCATGGCAATAACGACTATATATTTGTGGTCCGGCTCATTGCCGTTGTTTCCGTTAGATCCATTGCCAAGGAGGATGTTAAGCTCAAACAGTGGGCAGACCTTGTCGCGAATAACTATTACATTCTGGCCCGTGATATTCTCAATCTCCTCTTTTGAAACCTTCCGGGTTTCTTCTATGGGTGAAAGCGGTATGGCGTACTTGGCCCCGGAGACTTCAACCATTAATGCCTGAATTATGGCAAGTGTTAAAGGTATGCAGATTTTAAATGTTGTGCCTGCGTCTTTTTCCGTTGATACCTCGACATAACCGTTCAGCAGGGATATGTTGGTTTTTACGACATCCATCCCGACCCCTCGTCCGCTGAGTTCCGTTGCAAACTCTTTAGTGGAAGAACCGGGCATAAATATAATGTCGGTGGCAGCGTCATCGGACATTTTCCGGGCATCTTCTTCGGTTAACAGTCCCTTTTCAATTGCCTTCTTTTTCAGCTTTTCTATATCTATGCCTTGTCCGTCATCTGAAACTTCAATAACGATCTGGTTGCCTTTCTGGAAGATGTTTATGATGACCGTGCCCTTTGGCGGCTTGCCTTTGGCTATCCTTTCTTCTGTTGATTCAAGTCCGTGGTCAATTGAATTTCTTAATATATGGGTCATGGGGTCGCCTATATGCTCTATCACCGATTTGTCAACCTCGGTGCCTTCTCCATGAATTATGAGTTCAACTTCTTTATTGACCGAAGCAGATATATCCCTCACGAGTCGGGGGAATTTACTTAAAACCTTTTTAATGGGCTGCATCCGCATCTTCATTACCGCGATCTGCAGATCGGAAGTTACACGATCCAGGAATGAAACCGTTTCCATCAGGGTCTCTGTTTGCGAATCAACGCTGTAATTCCGGTTAAAGTACTTTGATATGTTTAAAAGTCTGTTTCTTACGAGAACCACTTCTCCTGCAAGGTCCATGACTTTATCGATTCTTTCAATATCCACCCTTAGATTCTGAGGAGTTTCTTTCGGCTTCTGAGCATTATCTTTTGCTGCCTGTGCAACTTCTGCGGTTTCTTGTTGACCGGCGGGGGAAGACCCTGTTTGCGCATCGGGGTTTTGCGCACTTTCAGGAATCCCGGCTGTTTCAGGTTCTTCCCGAGGTTCAATGTTTTCAGCGACAGTGGCGGCGGTTCCGGATTCAACCGGCTCTCCGGGTTCTTCAGCAATGCCTGTCCCGGATATCGCGGTATTTAAGGCATCTTCCAGTTCCTTGACTAAGGGAGCAATGTCCTCTTCCATACCGTCTTTTGCTTTTAAATGCTCAAGCAGTAATCTGAGCATATCGATAGACTTGAGAATCACATCCATTAACTCTTTTGATAAAGAGATTTCTCTGTCCCGGAGTTTCTTCATAATATTTTCTGATGAATGTGCGACACTCACTATTAACTGAAAACCGAGGAATCCTGCTGCGCCTTTGATGGTGTGCATTGACCTGAATATGTCATTAAGCAGGTCCTTGTCCTCCCCCTTCTGTTCAAGCTCTACAAACAGGGGTTCGATCTTGTCAAGCGATTCCTCGGCTTCCGCAATAAACTCAATTATTATTTCTTCCATTTCATCTATTTCATCAGTCATGCTTTATCTCCCCGGAGAGTTAGTCGTTGATTATGAATTGATCTTCTCAAGTATCTTGTCCATTTTTTCTTTTAAGACTTCTCCTGTAAAAGGCTTGACGATATAGTTGTTGACGCCTGCCTGGATGGCTGTTACGACTTTTTCTTTTTCCGCCTCGGCAGTAACCATCAGGACAGGTATGTCTTTTAATTCATCGTCGCTTCTTATTTTCTTCAAAAGTTCGAGACCGTCCACGTTGGGCATATTCCAGTCACTCACTACAAAACCGAATCCGTTGCCTTTTAATTTTGAATAGGCCTGGGCGCCGTCTTCAGCCTCTTCGATATTTGCATATCCGATTTGCCTGAGGAGGTTCTTGATTATTCTTCTCATGGTGGAAAAATCATCGACCACGAGTATCTTCATGTTTAAATCAGACATCTCTTATCCTCCTTTAGCAAACATCTGCTTTATGATAGATTTTATGTTTTTAGTAATTGCATCTGCTGTTACCGGTTTGACAATATACCCGTTTGCCCCGTTGCTGTATGCCTTTTTTCTTTCCTCTTCATCGTTTTCGGTTGTAACCATCAGGATTGGCATTTCCGATAAATCCGGATCTGCACGCAGGGTTTTTATGAGTTCCATGCCGTCCATATACGGCATATTAAGGTCTGTCATTACGAGGTTGACTGTATCCGTGCCCAGTTTTTGAAGGGCATCGAGACCGTTTTCAGCAAACACGACGGAATATCCCCTCGATTTCAGATAATGCCCTAAAAGTCTTCTTGTTGTCTGACAATCGTCGACAATCATTATTTTCATTGTGCTACCCCCACCTCTCTACAAAAATTAGTGGCTATCAGATATATAAATAATCCGGTTGTTTTCATCCTCAAACCTTCTGGTACATAATTACTTTATTAACAACATTCGGCCTGAAAGCCCTCGTTATATTATGGAGACTTTCCGACGAGCCTATAAACAGGTATCCACCGGGGTTCAGACTGTCATAGAGGTTTGACACAGCTCTCTGTTTTGCCTTAGTGTCAAAGTAAATCAGTACGTTGCGGCAGAAGATAATATCCATGCCACCCAGTTGTTTGATATTTTTATCTTCAACCAGGTTGATCTTCATAAACTTAACCGTGTTTTTGACGGAAGAACTGAGCGTGTAAGACCGGCCGCTGTTTGAAAAATATTTTTTGAGATGAGGTTCGGGCAGGTTTCTGATGGAATAGGAATTGTAAACAGCCTGTTTTGCGGACTGCAACACCCCTTCACTCAGGTCCGATCCGTAAATATCGAATTGTTCTGGTAAATAGCCTTTTTCCATAAGCATCAATGAAATTGTATAGGGCTCCTCACCCGTCGAACATGCAGCGGACCATATTCTGACATTCTTTGCCCCCTTCTTTTGTGCCAGTATTTTCGGCATTATTCCCTCTACACATACATTGAGCTGCCGGGGCTCCCTGTAAAAATAGGTCTCATTAGTGGTCACCGCGTCAAAAAGCCTGTTGAGATCATTCCTGTTTCCGCTCTGTTTTATAAGCTTGAGGTAATCCTCGAAACTGTTTAACTTATTTTCCCGGATTATTCTTGAAAGCCTGTTTTCGATGAGATATTTCTTTGTGTCGGATATATAGATACCGCTTTTTTCATATATATAGTCCCTGATATCTTTAAATGTTGATTCAGGAAGAGGTATATTCAGCATGACCCCCCCGAAGCATATCTTGACGCAATCTCCTGAATATCATCATTGAATTCATTAAGGCGCGATATAAACACCCTGGAATTGATGCTTAGCAGTGCATTAATAAATTCATCAATGACATCGTTGTATTTTTCATCATGAAGCAATTTCATCAAGGGCTCGAACGCTGCCGGTTTACCTATCCTTCCGAGTGCGGCGACCGCTGTTCTCCTGACATGGCCGTCATTGTCGTGAATTGCTTCCATGAGGCATTCTTTGGCCTGATCATCGTCTATCTCGCCAAGTGATTTGATGCTTGATCTTCTGACATCCCTGTATTCGCTCTTCAGTAATTTTATGAGAGCGGGAACTGCCTCCGCACACTTTAACTCCCCGACAATTTCTACAGCTACAGACTTCCCCCTGTATTTAATGGAACTGTCGTTAAGCAGGTCTATGAGCAGGTTATTACAGCCAATGCCCTGAATTGCCTCTTTAAGCACATACAGCTTGTCTTCGTTTTCAGGATCGGACAGGTCTAATGAACCTGCCGCATCGATCATATGATAAATTGCATTTTCGGATTTGAGGGCAACCAATCCTTTAATTGCGATAAACTTATCTTCCCAATCCTCATCCTTCAACATATTAATCAAGGCGTTTTCCATACCCGGTACAGGGGGAAGAGATCCTGTCCGGGCAAGGCTTTTTATAGTTGATATTTTTTCAAATCCATCGGTTTTCGGTAAATGCCCGGTCAGGTGTCGAGCAGCTTCGGGAGAGGCTATTCCCCCGAGCGCTTCAATGGCTGCAAACCTGATTGTCTCAGAAGGGCTGTTCAGTAGGGTGGCAATAGAGTTTACTGAACTTTCATCTTTTAAGCCGGTAAGCGCTTCGATAGCAGAGAAACATACCCATTCATCATCATGTAATGCCTTTATGAGCTGAGGGATTGCTTTCTTGTACTGTAATGTGCCTAATGCCTTTGCAGCAGCAGCCTTCACGTTTGCATTTGAATCTCCTGTGAGCATTTCAACCAATTTTTCGGGGTAATTGCAATATCCGACATCGTTTATTATGTCCAGGGCGAATTTTCTGACATCATCGTCTTTATCATTTAACAGGATATAAAGAAGGGGAACAGCGATTTTACCCATCTCTCTTAAAATAATAAGTGCGGTGTTTCTCAAAAAAGAATCTTCCCTGAGAAGCGGAAGTATCATATAAGCGGTAGTCTCTCCCTTTATTTCCATAAGAGAGTGCATTGCCGCATCCTGAACTCCGAAATTATCATCCCTCAATGCCTTGATCAGCGGATATATAGCCCTTTCATCTCCTTCTGATAGCGCCTCGGCAGCAGAGCGCCTCTTTGACGCATTTTCATCGTTAATATTTCTCAGTAATCTCTTAAGTTTTGTTGTGTGCATTATTTACCTCGAATGATATTCGTTTTATTTACTCCAAAATAGGCATCATGCTACATCACGTTTAATCTTGCAAATAAATCAAAAACCCTGTGTTTCTGCTTATGCATAGTATCGGAAGTTTACTGTCATTACTTTAGTTAACTGCTCAGGTGCATAGTGTCACGTCAACCGTAAATTGACGGGTTATTTAAATAGTCATTCCCGCAAGCGAAGCGCGTCGGGAATCCTTTATGAAGAAAGATTCCGGACAAGCCGGAATGACATCTTACACTTGACATGCCACTCTGTGCCTTTGCAGTCAACAAAGGAAGAGCCAATAGTTCATCCCGAAAGTCATTTTATTGACACTGCGGGTATATTGCAAATCGATATTTTTCAATGTGTTTCAGCAGGCATGATATTTGAATATAAGAGAGAAAAATAACCAGTAACGATCTTTACGGGAGGACGTTAAGAATGGCAGATGAAAAAGATGATCTTCAGGATGAAACAGCCGAAGAGCCGGCAAAAAAGGGCGGCAGCAAGAAGCTCCTTATAATTATTGTTGCCGCCGGCATTGTCCTCGGCGCAGGAGGATTTGCCGGTTACAAGTTATTAGCCGGCAAAAAAGGAGGTGAGGATGTTCAACAGGAGAAGGTTGATGCCAATACTTCTATTTTTGCGCTTGCCCCTTTTGTTTTAAATCTTTCAGACCACGGCAGATACCTCAAGGTAACTATACAGTTTGAGGTCTCCGATGAGTCCTTTTTAGATATGGTAGAGGCAAAAAACCCCCAGTTAAGAGATACGATCATAACGCTCGTAAGCAGTAAATCTTTAACTTCCATAGCAAGTCCGGAGGGAAAATTTCAGCTCAAGGATGAGCTGCTTTTCAGGGCAAACCAGGTAATGGGTGTTAATAAGGATGTATTTAAGAACCTTTATTTTACGGAATTTGTAATGCAATGACAGAAAAAGTACTTTCACAGGATGAAGTAGATGCCCTGCTTAAAGGTGTGGCATCTGGCGAGATAGATACAGAGGAAGCAAAGGACAAGATACTTTCAGGGATAAGGCCTTATGACTTCATGAGCCAGGAACGCATTATTCGTGGCAGGATGCCGGGGCTTGAGATGGCGAATGAGGCATTTGCGAGATTATTCAGAACTTCCGTTTCCAATCTCATAATGAAGTTTGTCGATATCAGTATCCAAAAAGTTGAGATAATAAAGTTTGGTGATTTTATTAGGACTATACCTATGCCGTCCAGTATAAATATCTTTACAATGGAGCCGCTTAAGGGATATGCATTACTTGCACTGGAAGCGCCGCTTGTTTTTGCATTTATTGAATTTTTCTTCGGAGGTGATAGCGCACAGCATATTAAATCTGAGGGAAGGGCATTTACCCTTATTGAACAGAGGGTTATTCAAAAAATAGTAAATATTGTATTGAAAGATATGGCAGCGGCATGGAATGGAATATCGCTAATTAAGCCTGAGTATATCAGTTCGGAGATTAACCCGCAGTTTGTCACGATTGTTACCCCTGTCGAGATTGTAATCAATGTAGAAGTTCTTATAGAAATTGAAGATTTTGCCGGAAGGATGTTCTTCTGCATTCCATATTCTATGGTGGAGCCGGTAAAGGAAAAGCTTTATTCAGGTATACATGGTGATAAATTCGAGACAGACCACAGATGGACGAAAGTGATGACAGAGGCATTGAAAGAAGCCCCCTTAAATTTATCGGTAGACCTTGGAAGACTGGTTATCACGTTTGAAGATTTAATGGATTTTGAGGTCGGGAATGTTATCAATCTCGCCAAATCAGTAACGGATGAGCTTGTCATTGAAGTGGAGGGGGTTCAGAAGTTTAAGGGCATCCCGGGTTTCAGCAGGGGAAATCAGGCTGTAAAATTAACAGGACATATTGAATGACAAGGCTTGTTCATTCAACAGATAACAATTTCATGAAAAGGAGTATCTAATGGGAGAACAGGATGTACAGGAGGAAGCCGTTAAGGAAAAGCAGGACGGCGCTCAGGGTAACGCTGTTCAACAACACGAATTTGATGACCTGAAGGGTGACGCAAAAGAGACGGTCTCAAAGGATATAGAATTTCTTCTTGATATACCTGTTGAGATCACCGTACAGCTCGGCACGACAAGAATGCTCATAAAAGACCTCCTGCAGCTTGGCCAGGGATCCGTAGTGGAGATGGATAAGCTTGCGGGAGAGCCAATGGAGATACTGGCCAACAGCAGGCTTGTTGCAAGGGGAGAGGTAGTTGTAGTAAATGAAAAATTCGGTGTAAGGCTTACGGACATTATCAGCCCCACGGAAAGGTTGACACGGTTGAAATGACGGGAACGTATATCCAGACGGCGGCGGCGCTTGTTTTTGTAATCCTCCTGATATTAGGAGCGGGATTTATCATGCGCAAAAGACAGAACAGGTTTGGTCTCATGAGTATTGTCAGCTATCAGCCGTTCGGACCCAAAAAGGGCGTTGCCGCATTAAAAATCGGGAAAGAGGTATTGATACTGGGAGTCACACCCAACGAAATGAGACTCCTGAAGATTTTTAAAGAGGGCGAGCTTGATCTTGAAGAAATTAACGGCTTCCGCGCCGGGCTGGAAAAGTTTAAAAAAACGGGAGCACAAAGAAATTGAAAATTGAAAATTTCAAAACACGGATTGCAGTTTTTCAACCGCGTGTCGCCAATTTTAAAAAACCGCTTATGACGGCTGCCTTCCTGTTGACTTTCATTTTTATTATGGCGTCTCCTGCTTATGCAATTGATTTCAAGGAGATAAACAGCCCCCTGATCGAGATATTCCTTATCATCAGCTTTCTTTCTTTTTTGCCCGCAGTGCTTATCATGTTTACTTCTTTTACCCGAATTGTTGTAGTGCTCTCGTTTTTGCGGCATGCTTTCGGGGGACAGCAGATACCGCCGACCCCTGTAATTATAGGGCTTTCCTTATTCCTGACTTTTTTTGTTATGTCTCCTACGATAAATGTAATTAATGAGAAAGCGATCACTCCTTATATAGAAGAAGAAGTGAGCTTTGGAGATGCAATTGATGAGGCCGTGCCGCCGCTGAAGGAATTTATGCTGAGACAGACGAGGCAAAAGGATATTGCATTGTTTGCCGGGCTCTCAAAGAGGAAGCTTCCTCAATCGCCTATGGATTTGTCAATGAGCATTCTCGTGCCGGCTTTTGCAATAAGTGAATTAAAGACGGCGTTTGAAATAGGTTTTTTGCTGTTCCTGCCTTTTTTGATAGTAGATATGGTTGTAGCAAGCATACTGTTGAGTATGGGAATGATGATGCTCCCGCCCGTAATGATCTCTCTTCCTTTCAAGCTGCTTTTATTTGTGCTTGTTGACGGGTGGAACCTGATTGTAGGCTCAATGATGAGGAGTTTCTGATGACTCTTGAGCTTGTTAAAGGGATATCGGCAGACGTGTTCAAAACAGTTTTATACGTGGCCGGGCCCCCGCTCCTCGCGGGCCTGGTAATAGGGCTTCTTATCGGCCTTTTTCAGACCGTAACGCAGATACAGGAAATGACGCTGACATTTGTGCCGAAAATGCTGGTGGTTTTTGCGTGTCTTTTTTTCCTTATGCCGTGGATGTCGGAAAAACTTATGACATTCACCATAAACCTCATAACGAATATACCGTCTTATATAAGATGATAATGAGCGGAACAACCGGTAACGAACAATGAACGAATTTATGCTGAATGACATGGAGGCTTTTTCCGGATACATACCGGCTTTTCTGTTTATCCTGCTCAGGGTATCGATATTTATCAACCTGTTTCCGGTTATCGGCGCTAAACAGTTGCCTGTTCAGTTCAGGATAGGTCTGGCGGTTTTTATAGCCATGCTTTTGACGCCGGTTGTGAACTTTGAAATTGCGGAAAACAATATTCCGATAATGATAGTCAGGGAGATTTTTATGGGTCTGGCCCTCGGCCTGACTGTCCGATTTCTTTTTTTAGCGGTAAATATGGCGGGGACATTTATCAGCCATACCATGGGAATGTCGATTGCCACGGCCTTTAACCCGGATATAGGGCAGTCGACACAGATTTCAGAGGCTTACGGCATTATGGCCATGCTCTTTTTTCTCGTAATGGATGCGCACCATGATTTGATTTTTGTTATTGTGAAAAGCTTTGAGTTGCTGCCCGCCGGACAGTTAAATATTAAACCTATGATATTGCAGGTGCTCTCCCTGTGCAACACCCTCTTTGTTCTCGGGCTGAAAATCGGCGCGCCCGTTATGGTCGGCATATTAGTGACTTATCTCTTGTCGGGATTTTTATACAAGGCAGCGCCGCAGATGAACATATTTTTTGTGATTATGCCGCTGAATATTTTCCTGGGGTTCCTGCTGATAATACTGAGCATCCCCGTGTTTGAATATGTCCTTAATATAGAATTCGGTAATATACGGAAAGAAATGATGCGCCTTATTATCATGGCGAAAGGATGAAAATAAAAGAACAAAGAACGCAGAACACAGAGCACGGACAATATAGAAAAAATCATTTGAACGGTATATAAAAAATGGCGGATGATAGTTTTCAGGAAAAAACGGAGCAGGCTACTTCGCGAAAGAAGGATAAGGCGAAGGAGAAGGGGCAGGTTGCAAGAAGCCGTGACCTTACCTCGATGTTTGCCATGGGCGGAATAGTCATGCTTTTTTATTTCGGCGGAGAATATTTTTTCAGGAGTATGGCTGATATGATGGGAGGGGTTTTGAGTTTCCGGTACGGGAACGATCCCTCGCGTGTGTCGGGGATTGCGGTCATAGAGGGTATTCGGATACTTGCTCCTTTTTTCCTCGTTTCGGTTGTTTCGGTTATTTTCATAAGCGTGGCACAGGGGGGGTTCGTAAAAAAGGAGCTCAAGATTGAGATAGAAAAGCTTAATCCTGTTGAAGGGATTAAGAACCTGTTTTCCATGAAAGGCCTGACAGAATTATTAAAAAGCCTGTTGAAGTTTTCTGTCGGAGGATGGATTACCTATTACATCATCAAGAGAGACCTGGAGGTGCTGCCGTCTCTTTCGGCCATGGCGTTGAATGACATGATAAAAATGTCGGGCAAATTGATCATGGATGCCATTATCACCGCTTTTTTTTATTTCATGGTTGTAGCCGTCATCAGCTATTTCCTGGAAAAATGGCAATTTGAACGATCTTTAAGAATGACAAAACAGGAAATCAAAGAGGAGCACAAAGAGATCGATGGGGACCCCCTGATAAAGGCAAAAATAAAGAGCATCCAGAGGGAAGCGGCAAGAAAGCGTATGATGCAGGAAGTGCCGGAATCAACGGTTGTAATTACGAATCCGCAGCATCTGGCCGTTGCAATCAAATACGCGGATAAAGAAATGTCCGCACCGAAGATTGTGGCAAAGGGCGCAGGCGTTATTGCCGCGAAGATAAAAGAGGTCGCAGCAGAACACGGCGTGCCGGTTGTTGAAGACAGGCCTGTAGCAAGGGCGCTGTTTAAACTTGAGCTGAATGCATTTATCCCGCAGGAGCTTTACGTGGCCGTCGCCAGGATTCTGGCATCTATCTATAAACTTAAAGGACAGGTATGAAATTCCTTTCATTGCTTAAAGACAGGCAGGATATAGTCGTTGCCGTATTGATGGTGTCGGTCATCGGGGTAATGATTCTCCCTGTGCCGCCTTTCCTGCTTGATATATTGCTGACACTTTCAATTTCGCTCTCGATAATGATTCTTATCACATCAATTTATATTAAAAAACCCCTTGAATTTTCGGTCTTGCCTTCAGTGCTTCTTATGGCCACACTTTACAGGCTTTCGCTGAATGTTGCGACTACAAGATTAATACTCCTGAAGGGCAATGAGGGAGTGGATGCGGCAGGACAGGTTATCAGGTCTTTCGGGAGCTTTGTGGTCGGTGGAAACTATGCAGTCGGGATAATAATCTTCCTGATTCTGGTTATCGTTAATTTTGTGGTCATAACAAAAGGGTCCGGCAGGATAGCGGAGGTTGCGGCAAGATTTACACTCGATGCAATGCCGGGCAAGCAGATGGCTATAGACGCTGATCTGAACAGCGGACTTATAGATGAGGCGGATGCCCGTATACGCAGGGAACTCATTGCAAAGGAGGCCGACTATTACGGGTCCATGGACGGCGCCAGCAAGTTTGTAAGGGGTGATGCGGTTGCAGGACTGATTATAACGGCAATCAACATAATCGGCGGACTTGTCATCGGTACATTACAGATGGGCATGCCGGTCGTAGATGCTGCAACTACATATACCATACTTACCATCGGTGACGGCCTTGTCTCCCAGATCCCGGCGCTTTTAATATCAACTGCATCGGGTATAGTGGTCAGCCGTGCAGGTTCGAACAGCGACATCGGGAAGGATATCAGCGAACAGGTGCTGGTAAATCCAAAGGCGCTTTTTACGGTAGCCGGGGTGCTGATGGCTCTCGGTTTTGTCCCCGGACTTCCTCATCTGCCTTTTTTCCTTATATCGGCGGGTGCCGGGGGAATGGCATATATCCTGGTAAAAACGCCGCCTGCTGAAGAACAGGCATCCGAGGCTACTGAAGAACCCGCATCCGGGGAGCCGGCAATAGAATCTTTTCTTGAGCTTGACCCGCTCAGCCTTGAAATCGGTTACGGACTCATACCGCTTGTTGATGAAAGCAGCGGGGAGCTGCTTGGAAAGATCAAGGCAATGAGGAGACAGCTTGCGTCGGAATTCGGCTTTATTGTGCCGCCTATTCATATCAAGGATAATCTTCAGTTACGGCCGCATGAATACAGTTTCATGATCCGGGGGATCGAGATTGCAAAGGGCGAAGTGATGATGGGACACCGGCTTGCCGTTGACTCCGGCGATGCTGAAAGGATTGAAGGTATCCCGACCAAAGAGCCGGCATTCGGGCTCCCGGCTTACTGGATTGATGAAAATAATGTAGAGAAGGCACAGCTCTCCGGGTATATGGTGGTGGACCCGGCTACTATCATCGGCACACACATTACCGAACTTATAAGGGAATATTCATGGGAGCTTCTCACAAGGACTGAAACCCAAAGCCTGCTTGATAATATTTCAAAGACTTATCCAAAGATAGTTGAAGAGCTTATTCCCGCAAATCTCACACTCGGCGCTGTTCAGCGTGTACTTCAGAACCTCCTGAAAGAGAGAGTGCCTATCAAAGATATTATGACAATCTTTGATACCCTGCTTGATTACTCTCCGAAGACAAAAGACCCTGAAATGCTTACCGAGTATGTCCGCCAGGCCCTCTCCCGGACGATTACAAAACAGTATGTCAATGATAACGGCAGGCTGCCCGTATTTACGCTTGATCCGGTATTCGAGAGAATGCTGTCCCAGGCTGAGGGAGGGAATATCAACCCTGATGTCATAAGCAAGCTTGCAAAGAGCATAGAGGGGGTTCTTTCTTCGGGCAGGATTAAAGGTTCACAGCCTGTTATCCTCTGCTCTGCCAATATCAGAAGATACCTCCGGAAGATCGTAGAACGAATCTCATCCGCTATTGTGGTGCTTTCAAGCGCAGAGATCATATCCACCACAAACCTGGATATTATGGGAATGGTGAAGTATGAGAATTAAAAAAATACAGGCGAAAAATTTCAGGCAGGCCCTTGCACTCGTAAAAAAGGAGCTTGGAGCGGATGCCGTAATTCTCTCATCAGAAGACAGGAAAGGATCGAGACCGTATGTAGAGGTCACGGCAGCAATTGATTATGACTTAGAGACGGACAATAATGCGAATTACTCTCCCATGCAGGCATCTGTTGATATCAGCGGCAGAAGCGAATTTGCAGAATTGAAAAAAGATATAAAAAGCCTGACGGAATCTATTGAGGCAATGCAAAACAGTGGTTTTGAGTTAACGATGCCTGAGGAAAGAAGGAAAATGTTTAATTTCCTGAGAGAAAGATCAATAAAAGATGAGTTCGCTCTCAAACTTGTGGCAAAGGCTAATGATACGGATGATCTTGAAGCGCTTATCTCCAAAGAGATAGGTTCTCCGGCTCCTTCCAGGAGTAAATCTCCGGGCAATGAAAAAGTAGCTTTTAATGCCGGCAAAAGGATAGCCATGCTTATCGGGCCTACCGGGGTGGGAAAGACAACCACTATTGCAAAGCTCGCATCAAAGGCAATAAAGGAAGGCCGGAAGGTGGGAATAATCAGCATCGATTCATACAAGATAGGCGCGGCGGAACAGATACGGATATATGCAAGAATGATAGGCATCCCTCTTGATATAGTCTCAAATGTGGAAAGTTTGGAGGAGAGTATAAAGAAATTTTACGACAGGGATATCGTGCTTATAGATACAACCGGGCAGAACCCTCAAGACAGGGAATATATCAAAGGGCTTAAAGATATTTACAATACGGGATTGCCCATTGAGACCCAGTTGTTATTGAGCGCATCAAGTGACTGTGATTTTCTTATGAGTACGCATGAGCATTACAGGTCTCTGCCCATAGATTACATAGCTTTTACAAAAACGGACGAGGCTGTGAAATTAGGCTCTATATATAACCTGTGCCATCTTTACCGGAAGCCGGTTGCATATATAACTACAGGGCAGAGGGTGCCGGGTAATATTGAGTTTGCGGACAGCGGAAGATTGACAAATCTCATTTTAAAAACAGGGAGCGCATAATGA
The DNA here is from genome assembly GCA_011040095.1 of Nitrospirota bacterium. Taxonomy (GTDB): domain Bacteria; phylum Nitrospirota; class Thermodesulfovibrionia; order UBA6902; family UBA6902; genus BMS3ABIN06. The sequence continues at coordinate 12,163 of DRDE01000289.1, read as the reverse complement.
ATACTGCAGAGAGAAAGGTGGTTAGAACGATAGCCGTGGCCAGCGGCAAAGGCGGTGTCGGAAAGACGAATATTACTGCAAACCTTGCAATAGGATTAAGTAAACTCAACAAAAAGGTGCTGGTCTTTGATGCTGATCTCGGTCTCAGCAATATCGATGTTATTCTGAATCTCGCCACGAAATATAACATCAAACATCTGTTCAGCGGAGAAAAAAAATTGAAGGACCTCATTGTTGACGGGCCACTGGGGATAAAAGTGCTTCCTGCAAGTTCCGGTATCCAGGAGCTGACCGAGCTTGATGAGTTCCAGAGGTTGAGGCTCGTTGAGGAGTTTGAGTCATATGACGGCGGAATCGATTACCTTTTAATTGATACATCGTCAGGCATATCTTCAAATGTTGCATTTTTCTGTGTAGCTGCACAGGAGATCATTATCATTGCCTCACCCGAACCTACGGCGCTGACCGATGCATATGCGCTGATAAAAGTTCTTTTTACAAAATACCATGAAAAGAACTTTAAGGTACTGGTTAATGATGTAAAAAATGAAAAAGAGGCGGCTGATGTCTACAGGAGGCTTTCAACCGCAGCGGAAAGGTTCCTGAGCATCTCTCTCGATTACACCGGTTATGTGCCCCATGACGATCATGTACCGAAGGCGGTCCGCCGGCAAAAGGCGCTGATGGATGTTTATCCCGACAGTGAGGCGGCCAAGAGTTTGTTGAGGATTTCGGAAAGGCTTATCAATGACAACAGCAGCAATGTCAAAGGGACGCTGCAATTTTTTCTCGGAGGTCTTCTGAACGCGAAATGTTAAAGTTCAAAACAGAAATAAAAGAAGAAAGAAAAGAGCAGGTGATAAAGGAATTTTTGCCCTATATCAAATATACCGCTTACCGGCTTTCCTGGAAACTGCCCCGGCATGTAACCATTGACGATCTTATAAGTGTCGGCCTTATGGGGCTGATGGACGCACTCAGCCGCTTTCAGCCCGGCAGGGTTAAACTGAAGACTTATGCTGAATTGCGTATAAAAGGCGCAATGATCGATGAACTGAGGGCAACGGCGTGGATACCGAGGTCAATGAGAAAAAAAATCGAGGGGATTAACAATGCCCGCATGAAGCTTGAAAAGAAACATGGCAGGAAACCCGACGATATCGAGGTTGCAAAGTCAATGAAAATGCCTCTTAAGGAATATTTCAAAATACTTCAATACTCAACCTGCTCACATCCTGTAAGGCTGGAGGACTTTAAAAACAGCAAATATTCAGACAGCGAGCTGAATATAACGGAGTGCATAGCCGATCCGGGGGCAAAGAGTCCACTCAGTATACTTGAAGAAAAGGATATAAAGAAAAGTCTGGGAGGGTTAATAGATACCCTGCCCCACAAAGAGAAAATGGTGCTGGCTCTTTATTACTATGAGGAGCTTACAATGCAGGAGATAGGCAGGGTGCTGAATATTACGGAATCACGGGTCTGCCAGATTCACGGCCAGGCCCTTGGAAAACTTAAAGAGAAGCTTAAAAAAAATGAAGAATTGAATGGTAACAGTATGGTAACTATTCAGGCAGGCACAAAGGCACATAGTGGCAAAGGTACAAAGTGAAAAAAAGGATGAAAAACTTTTCTTGTATTTCTGTAACCCTTTGTGCCTATGTGCCTTTGCCACTTTGCACCTGAGTAGTTACACAGCATGAGAAAAGTCCCTTTTTAACTTTCCCCTGGTCATGGGGGGGAGAGGGGGCATGTAATTATTTAAACATGGCGATTGAAGGATTGGGAAATATATACGGCATCCCGGCAGTAAAAAAGGAACAGGAGCCTGTGATGAATCAGAGGAAAAAGCAAAAGAAGGGTTCCGGGAAAGGCGGGAAAAGAAAATATGATGAACAGAAAACAAAACAGGGGAAAATTGATATCAGAATATAGTGGAGATATTTTCCTTAAAGGAAAAAGTTTCCCGGCTGATACTGAATTACGAATCAAGAATTACGAATCAAGAATTATTCAGAGGATATTAACAAGTCATAAAAAGCTGCAGTGTGTCATGCGGGACGGGTTTAAACACATGATAAAACCATTTAATTACAGTGATCCGGAGCAGATACAGGCCGCGGGTTTAAAGACTTCTGCCCGCGATTACGGATTGGCGGCAGGCCTTATCCGGTCTGGCACCGGGTTTGCTTTATAACCGATTATGTATAAGGGAATTTATATAGCGCTCTCAGGGGCAATATTAAAAAGCAGGAATATGGACATCTTTGCCCAGAATATTGCAAATGCAAACACAACGGGTTATAAGCAGGAGAGGATTTCTTTCAGGGATTATATAATTCCTGTGGACAACAACCCCGGTCTCACAGCAGATGGACGGGTAATGGCCGACCTGTCGGTCACGGCAACTGATTTTTCAGAAGGCAGTTTCGAAAGAACCGGCAATCCCCTTGACATGGCAATAAACGGTAAAGGTTTCTTTGCGCTTGAAGGCGGCAGATATACAAGAAACGGGAATTTCAAGATCAACAGTGAGGGGTACCTGGTAAACCAGACCGGCGCAAAGGTTCTGGGTGACGGCGGTCCAATAGCCGTCCAGGGAAGCAGGATAGATATCAGCACATCAGGAGAAGTTATTGTTGATGACATACCTGTGACTAAGTTAAAGATAGTTGATTTTCCCGACAAAGGAGTTCTTCTGAAATTAAACGGGGGGATGTTTACCGCAGAAGGGTCAGGAGAAGAAGTTAACTCCAATATCAGCCAGGGCTATTTAGAGGGATCAAATGTGAATGTAATCCGGGAGATGGTGCAGATGCTTAAGTCGCACAGGGAATTCGAAAGTTACCAGAAGATGATCCAGGCATTTGATGAGGCGGCATCGAAAACAATTAATGAAATGGGACGATAATTAATAGAGTTAAGAGTTGGGAATAAAAATTAAAACGCAGGAGGATATTGAATGGACAGGTCATTGTTTATAGCGGCAACCGGTATGGAGGCACAGAGGATTAATATAGATGTAATAGCCAATAACCTTGCGAATGTAAACACAGGGGGATTCAAAAAGAGCAGGGCCGACTTCCAGGAATTGTTGTACCAGAATATAAAGACGGCCGGAGCTGTATCGGCAGATGGCTCCGAGATTCCCACAGGCATACAGATCGGCCTTGGTGTCAAGCCGGCGGCTGTGCAAAAAATATTCCAGCAGGGGGATTTTATATCTACGGGAAACAGCCTTGACCTGGTGATAGAAGGGAAGGGGTTTTTCCAGGTTTCAACCCCGGACGGGGAAATTGCTTACACTCGTGCAGGCGCTTTCAAGCTTGACAGCGAGGGGAATATCGTAAACTCGGACGGTTATGCCATGGAACCATCAATAACTATCCCTTCCAATACATTGGAGATGACCATAACTTCGGATGGAACAGTGTCGGTGCTTCAGCCCGGAAGCAACACTTCCGTACAGGTGGGGCAGATAGAAACAGCGCAATTTATAAATCCCGGCGGCCTCAAGGCCCTCGGGAAAAACCTGTTTTCCACTACAGGCTCATCAGGCGAAGCAGCGACCGGCAACCCCGGGTCTGAAGGTCTCGGCACAATCAACCAGGGATTTCTTGAAATGAGCAATGTCAATGTTGTTGAAGAAATGGTAAACATGATCGTGAGCCAGAGGGCTTATGAGCTTAATTCAAAGGTCATACAGTCAACTGATGAAATGCTTCAGTTAGCCAACAACTTGAAGAGGTAATGATGAAAGATAAAAGGGTACTGAAGAGGGAAATAAATTTACTGGTTTTTGTCTCTGTCCTGTTGTCTCTGTCCTGTTGGCTGTCTTCCGTTGATGCTGCTTCGTGGAGCCCGGAAGATGTGTTGAGATCATATTTGACGAACAATTATCCATGGGAAGAGATAGAAGTAAGCAATGTGCAGGTCATGGGTAAGATCAATAGTGAACCGCCGCAGAGGATCCTTGTAGAAAAAGGCCCGATCGGCAAGGCTGTCTTTTCATTCATGTCCGGGAACAATAAGAGGACTATAGTAAAGGCGAATGTCAGGGCCTTCGGTATGGTTGTCAAGAGCAAGCGGCCCTATAGAAAAAGGCATGTTATCCGGGCTGAAGATATATATCTTGCAAAGATGGATATCAGGAAAATGCCCGGCGGTTCAGTGAAAGATCCGTCAAAAATTATAGGAAAATCTTTAAAGAGATCCATAACCGCGAACATCCCGGTTGTAGAGGACATGATCGAGATGTCCCGGGTAGTGGCGCGGGGAAAGAGGGTAGTCCTTTTAATAAACTACAGCGGACTGAGCATCAGGGCAGCGGGTAAGACCAAAGAGAAAGGATATGTGGGCAAGGCTGTGAGGGCAATTAACCTGTCATCTAAAAAAGAAGTTAACGGGGTGCTGATAGATGAAAAAACCGTCAGGGTGGAGCTTTGAAATGCAGAATACAGAACACAGAATACAGAATACAGATAAAGGACAGGGCGCGAAGCTGAGACAAAAGAATGCATATTCTTTTTCCCCGGTCTGTGGTCTGTGTTCCGTGCTCTGTGCTCTGTTTTTAATCGGTTGCGCTACGCCTGCGGCAAAACTGCCTCCGCCCCCGCCGAAGTACGTGGACCAGGCGGAAGATCCGGAGGAGCGTTCTTCTCTTAACTCCCTCTGGAGTGACAGCGCAAATTTATTTGAAGACAGAAAGGCGCAAAGGCTTAATGATCTTGTAACAATAAACATTGATGAAAGCTTCTCCGGCTCGGGCAAGGCAGACACGGACACCAGCAGGGAATCGTCAATTGATTATGAGCTGGCCAATTTTTTAGGTATGAATAATGACTTTAATCTTCAGAATGCCTTTGGCGTAAAGGATTTATATAAGGGCGCAAATGTTTTTGATCCGGCCGTAAAAAGCACTTTGAAATCTGCGTTTAAGGGAAAAGGCGACACAAACAGGGAAGGGACGCTTGTTGCGACCATAACGGCAAAGGTTGTAGAAGTTATGCCCAACGGCAATCTTGTTTTAGAGGCGAGAAAAGAACTGACAATAAACAGTGAGAAACAGATACTGGTGCTTACCGGCATGGCGAGACCCGACGATATTTCATCCGATAATACGATATTGAGCAGTAAGATTGCGGATGCGCAGGTATACTATGTCGGGGACGGCGTGATCCAGGAAAAGCAGACCCCGGGCTGGATGGCCAGGGCGCTTGATTATGTGTGGCCGTTCTGATGAAACTTATGAGTCAGGAGTTGAGGGTCAGGGTATGAAAAAAATCATATTATTTATAACATCCTTATTGCTTTTCACTTTTCACTTTTCACTTTTCACTTATTCATATGCCGAGCGTATCAAGGATATAGCGAGCTTTGAAGGGGTAAGGGACAATCAATTGATAGGATACGGACTGATAGCCGGACTTGACGGAACGGGCGATAAAGGAAAGACGGCAGTACAGAGTATGTCGAGCATGTTGAAGAGAATGGGAGTGACGGTAAATGCGGATGATATTAAAACAAAAAGTATAGCAGCGGTTGTAATTACTGCAACGCTTCCGCCGTTTGCAAAACCCGGGATGAAAATTGATGCGCTTGTTTCGACAATAGGCGATGCAACAAGCATCCAGGGCGGCACGCTGCTTCTTACCCCCTTAAGAGGCCCTGACGGCAAGGTATACGGCCTTGCCCAGGGACCTGTTTCCATAGGAGGTTTTGCAGCAGGAGGGGAGGGCGCTTCAGTACAAAAAAATCATCCTACTGCAGGCAAGATCCCTGACGGCATAACAATAGAAAAGGAGCCCCTTTTTACCCTGGGGAATGGAAATGAACTGAGACTGTTCCTTCATAAAGCCGACTTTGCCACCATAGACAGAATCTCGAAAAAAATAAATGAGGCATTTGAAGGCAGGTATGCGTTCCCTATCGATCCGTCGGCAGTGAAGGTTGTAGTGCCTGATGCATACAAGGGTAATCTTGTCGGATTGATAACAAGAGTCGAAGTCCTGAACGTGCAGGTTGATATGGCGGCAAAAGTAGTTATAAATGAAAGAACAGGGACAATTATTATCGGAAAGAATGTAACGATCTCCCCTGTTGCTATTGCCCACGGATCATTGGCTATTGAAATCACGGAGCGGCCGCAGGTTTCCCAGCCGCCTCCCTTTGCCCCTGAAAATGCAGAGACAACTGTTGTTCCACGGACAAATATCTCGGTTACAGAACAGAAGGCATCTCTTGTCAGGATATCCGGAATAACTTTAGGCGAGGTTGTCAGGGCATTGAATGCGCTGGGTGTGACACCGCGTGATTTAATATCCATTCTTCAGGCATTAAAGGCATCCGGCGCTCTGAGCGCGGAGCTGGAGATAATATGATAAATCAGCTTTCAGCAATCAGCGGTCAGGAGCCGGCCGAAGGAACGGACAAAAAGCATGCTGAGTTTGAGAAAGTTGCAAAGGAGATGGAGTCTCTTTTTGCTTACCAGTTACTGAAAATCATGAGAGAAACCTCAAACAGTATGTCAACCGATAAAAAAGGGAATGGTTATAATACGTATATGAGCCTTTTTGATATGGAGGTCTCCAGGCTTTTGGCTGACAGAGGGCTTGGCCTGCAGGATACTATCATGAAGTGGCTGGAAAGAATGCCGGATGCAAATAATTACAACGGCAGTAACAATAATAATGCCGTTAATAATAAACAGGACTAAAGATATTTTAAAAAGCGCCGATAACATAGTCAGGGAGTGTAAAATAATTTTACAGTATACTTCAGCGATCAGCATGAGCGGCTCATGCAAAAGGGGGTGTAAAAATGATAATAGATGGAAATAATCCGCTTGACGGAAAAAAACTTTTCAGCAAAGTTCAGGATCTGAATAAAAATCAGGATGTTGAAAAGAAAGAAGATGCTCAAAAGACGGAAAGCGACAGGGACAAAATAAGCCTGTCCGGGAAGGCAAAGGAGATAAGTGAACTCAAGGGCCTGATAGACGGACTTCCCGACATAAGAAGAGATAAGGTTGATGCTCTCAAAAAGGCAATTGATGCCGGCACATATAACTTTGATCCGGTAAAGACGGCACAGAAAATATTAGAAGAAGAATTTTAACCTAAATTGAGCGATTCTTTAATGAGGACATTGATAGGCAAAGCTTTTACGAAAGAAAGTAATCACCTAACAAGTGTCATTCCCGCTTGTCGGGGATCCTTCTGAAAACAGGGGAAGATTCCGGACAAGCCGGAATGACAAAACAGAGAATCGCTCAATTTAGGTTTAAATCAATTTCTATTTATTGACGGCTGAATAAAGAGAGGAAATATGACACCGGAACAAGCTATTATCAACATATTGAAAGAGCAGATCAATACTTATAAGATACTTCATGATCTTCTTAAGGAGGAAAGGATATGTCTTGTCGATATTAATGCGGAAAAGATAGCAGACATATCAAAGGAGAAAGATACGGTTATAATGAGACTCAGACTTCTTGAAGAGGAAAGAATAAGGCTGATAACAAAATTCAGCGTGGACAATGAAATTAACGGCGACATTAACCTTAATGACCTGGGGGAAATTACGGGTAACAATATGTTTACGATTTTGCGTTCCCGGTTGCTGTCACTCCTGCAGAATATAGAGGAGATGAATAAATTTAATTCCATCCTGATAGACCGCTCGATCAATTACATCAGGACAACGGCAAATTTTATCAATACATTTACAGACGGGAATATTTCGAGGACCACGGGTGTTCTTTTATCAAAGGAGACATAAATGTCCATTATGGGGCTTTTCGACATAGGCAGGTCGGGAATCTTTGCAAATCAACTGGCGCTCCGCGTAACAAGCAATAATATAGCCAATGTCAATACTCCAGGGTACAGCCGCCAGGATGTAATTATGAAGATAGCCAGCCCTGTTGAATTGCAGGGCAAACATTTAGGCAGGGGGGTCGGAGATGTCGAAATAAGGAGGAGTTTTGATTCTTTTATTTTTCTTCAGATACTCGGACAGCGCACCAGCTACGGGAGTTCGTATTCACTTGAACGCGGCTTAAGCCAGGTAGAGCAGATATTTAATGAGGTGCAGGGTTTCGGGCTTTCAAATTTCATGGAAGAATATTTTAATGCATGGCAGGAGGTTGCAGCAAATCCCGAGGAATCGGCTCAAAGGTCGATACTGCTGATAAAGGCCCAGGCGTTTATCAATGCGGCGCAACAGATAGAAAGAGATCTTCTGCAGAATGTGAAGTTCGTAAATGATGAAATAGGAGATATTGCTGACCAGGTAAATGTGATAACAAAGAACATTGCCACGATCAATGGAAAAATAATAGGGATAGAAGCAGGAGGTGCTGAAACAGCAAACGTGTTCAGGGATGAAAGGGAAGAGTTAATGAAAGAGCTTGCCGAACTGGTTGGCTATGACTGGAATGAGGCCTCTGACGGCTCTGTTACAATCGTTGCCGGCAGAAGAAGCATTGTTGCCGGCATAAGGTCATATGACCTGACTACATCTCTTAACCTGGAAGGGGACAGGGATATCTATAACGGGGGAGTAAAAGCGACCTCTTTCTTTCAGAGCGGCCAGCTTGGGGGATTCATATCGCTCAGAGATGATATAAAAACAAATTCGCTATTCAGTTTGAGGAAAATGATTGCATCCATAACACAAGAAACAAATTATCTGCATACATATTCTGTCGCAAATCCCACATATGATCTTGATGGCAATCAGGGAGCGAACTTTTTTAATAATTTACAGTTATATACCCGGGACGATACAACAGGCGGTTCAGGAGCGAGTATAACATTAAAAAGTATTACGGACCCCAGTCCCGCTGCACTTGCTCTTGATGAATATGATATAAAATTTGTTGATGTTGCGGGTACATTAAATTATCAGGTGCTTAACCGCCAGACAGGTGCGCTTGTCGTACAAAATGCATATGTTTCAGGTGGCAATATTGATTTTAACGGGATTCGGATAGTGATTACCGATGGTACGTCTGCTCCAACTGTAAATGACAGCTTTTTTATCAGTCCTCTTGAAACCGCAATCCAGAATTTTAATGTAGCCATAACAGACGGGCGGCAGGTTGCAGCAGCGAAATCAGCGACAACACTGCCCGGTGATAATACAAATGCACTTGATATCATCGATAAGAACGGATCAAAAATTTCCAACCTTAACAGTAGTACATTCAACGATTACTATGCGGGAATTGTTTCAACCGTGGGATCATTAAGCCAGGCAGCATCAGACAGCCTTAGTTTTGAGGAGAATTTGCTGTTTGAGCTGAATAACAGGCGGGAATCGGTATCAGGGGTCTCTCTTGATGAAGAGGCTGCCAACCTTATAAGATATCAGCGCGCCTTTGAAGCAGGGGCACGGATTATTAAATTAACCGACGAACTGCTGGAGATAATTATAAACCTATGAGAATTACCGCTTTCATGCTCTTTAACCAGTTTACGAATTCACTGAGCAAAAACCTCAGTAAATTAGGCAAGTCGCAGGTGCAATTAAGCTCGGGCAAGAGGCTTACCAAACCGTCGGACGACGTAATTGCAGCGCGCGGAGCCATGGCTTACAAGGTTTCTATTAATAAAATAGATCAGTTTAACCGGAACATAGACGAAGGAATGAGTATGCTCGGTCTTACAGAGATCCAGTTGAGCGCATCACGGAACATCCTTAACAGGGCAAGGGAGCTTGCTGTTGCCGAAAGCAATGATACGTCTACCGGCGATACAAGGGAGATGACATCGTATGAGATACAGAATCTGTTTAATGAACTGATTAGTATTGGTAACACCAAGCTGAAAAATAGACACATATTTTCCGGTTATCTGAGCAGCACACAGGCATTTGATACCTCGGGGGTATATCAGGGAGATACGAATAATTTAGAAGTTTACATAAGTGACGGGATAAAAACCGGGATAAATATAACCGGAGACACTGCATTCAGTGATAATACTAAATACATTTCAGCGGATTTGACCGGTGAAATATTGTCGGGAAATATCAGAATTACTGAAGGCTCCGGCACCCCTTTATATCTTGACACCGGCGATGCTTTCACCAATGCCTCGCCTGAAGAGATAAGAGATACTATAAATGCACCAATGACAGGGTTTTATGACTCTTCGGTTTCGGAAACTATAGGCACAGGTACTTTGACTTTAAAGGCAGGGACAGGCAGCCCTGTAACTTTGACAGTGGATGGCACCAATAATACACCGGCTCTGCTCAGAAATGCGATCAATGCTCTCAATATGGGGATAGAGGCTGGAATTTTTACAGATGCAGCGGGTAATGAGCGGCTGTTTTTCAGGCCAACAACAGCCGGGGAGGCTTTTACCATTGAGGTATCAAACGATGGTGACGGAGAAGACACGGATTCCAACGGATTGTCCGCGCTGCTTCATACCGACCTGCAATCAAACCTCACGGCTACGGCCCTTGGTGTAGAGGCATTCGTAATAAATGATACCGCGGGCAAACGGCTCCTCTTTGCTCCCACGACACCGAACACAAGCTATAGTATTACAGTGAGTGATTCAGATGGAAATGATACGGATACTTCCGGGCTTTCACGCATTGCTTCAACCAACCTGACCGGTTCCATCAGTTTTTTCATGATAATCGACCACATGAAGAACTCCCTGGCAAGCAATGACACAGCCGGCATCCAGGGAAGCATATTTCTCCTTGACGGCGCGCTCGACAGTAATATTAATACGACCGCTGATGCAGGCTCCCGGCTCAAATACCTTGATGATCAGAAAGACAGGCTGGAGGACAATGAACTTTCTTACAGGCAAAGCCTTTCCATACTTGAGGATGCGGATATAGCAGAAGTTGCTTTAGAAATAACAAAAATTCAGTCTACTCTTGAGGCAATGAGAATTTCTTCGCTGAGAAGCTTGTCGCAGTCGCTTTTTGATTTTTTAGCGTAGAAAAAAATTTCATAAGAAAGAGATAACCGCAAAATGCTTGTCTTGACAAGGAAGTTGGGAGAAGTTTTAAGAATAGGCCAGGGGATAACGGTCAGGATAGTCGACATAAAAGGCAGGCATGTCAAGGTAGGGATAGAAGCTCCGCCTGAACTCCTTATATACAGGGAGGAGATATATGAAAAGATACAGACGGAAAACCGTCTTTCATCAATATCATCAGTGGACGAGTTCGGGAAAATAAAGGAGGCATTTAAAAGTAAATGATATCTTTTGACACATCGAGATTCGGAAGGCTTGAAGTAGCAAAAGACAGGATTATCCATTTCCCGGGCGGACTAATGGGCTTTCCCGATATTAAAAGATTCATTCTGATGGACTATAAAGACACTTCACTCAAATGGCTCCAGGCAGTAGATGACCCGGATATAGCCTTCATCGTAACACAGCCTTTTGAACTTTTTCCTGACTATTCACTGAAGATTGAAAATTCGATAAGGAATTTCCTGGAAGTAGAAAAAGAAGAAGATATGGTAACTCTTGCCATATTGAGGGTTGAAGGGGACAGCGTTACTGCAAACCTGCAGGGCCCCCTGGTAATAAACTCCATCAACAAAAAGGGCATACAGATTGTAAATGAGGATACCCCTTTTTCCTGTAAAACGCCGCTTAAATCCCTGATTGCACCTGCTGCAAAATAGCCATCTCTATCTTTTTCAATCACCACTGAAAATTTATATAGATTCATCCTGCATTCCGATAGTTCAGCATAGTTAGTTCAGAATTTATTCTCTTTATATTTCAATAAGTTATCTTTTTGGGCAAGCTATCTTAATCACTCATATTTAACAGTTTTTAATTTTATCATATTTTTCAGTAATTCCTTCTCTTTGTTGTTAATTTCAACAAACTCATTTATAGCCTGTTTGTGTTTTCTATAGTTATTGAAGAGTTTTCTGGCCCCTTCTCTATCAGCGACTCTGATGAGCTTATTTATCAATTTACCATTTTCCCATCTTGAAAGTCTTGTAACAGGATGTATGGGTTCTTGTTCACAGCGACAGCCTTTTTTCCCACATTTCATTAGAGATTCTCTAAGACTTCCCTCAATTAGCTCGGATTGGTCTAATATGAGGTTAATAATCTTTTTACGCTGTTTTTCGATCTCTTTGATTTCTTCTTTTTTTGTGTTT
>DRDE01000288.1 GCA_011040095.1 Nitrospirota bacterium | reverse complement strand
TGACATGAAAAGCGCTTATAAGATTGCAGATACGATAGCCATGCTTTATAATGGTGTAATTATCGACAGTGGTTCACCTGAAGAGATACGGAACACTTCAAACCCTGTAGTCAGGCAGTTTATCGAGGGCCGGGCAAAAGGCCCCATAGTTTTAGAGGGAATCGGCAAATGAATAATTTTTCCACGGAACTGAAAGTCGGAATCTTTGCGATAATAGTTATATTTTTTCTTTCTTACATGACCTTCAAGGTCGGCAGCCTGCCCCTTATATGGGAGAAGGGTTACAGGCTCTATGTAGAGTTTGACGACATAAGCGGCCTTGATGAACAGTCGCGAATCAAGGTTGCAGGCGTTGAGGCCGGTGTAGTGGAGAAAATCAGGCTTGAAGACGGGAAGGCGAAACTTACACTCCTGATGAATCCTGATGTGAAGGTATACGGAAATGCAAAGGCGTATCTGAGGATGTCGGGTCTTTTAGGCGATAAGTACCTGGCGTTGTCAACCGGTACACCCGATGAACCGGCTCTTGAATCCGGGGATACGATAATTAATACCGTGCCTTCCGTTGATATCGGTGAGCTTGCGAACCAGCTTTCATCCGCTGCTGTTTATATAAGTGATTTAACGGAAAATTTCAACAGTATATTCGGGGAAACTCAAAGGGAGGAACTCAGGGAATCCATTAATAACCTGAAAGTCGTTACCCGGAATCTCAGGGAAATCTCAACAGTAAACAAAGAGCCTTTGCAGAGGGTCATTGCGCAGCTTGAAGATTTTACGGAAGCTCTCAGTGATAAAGGCCCGGGACTTATGGATGACATGAGCAGGGTAGCAAAGAAATTAGGTGATAAAGGCCCGGAGCTTATTGATAACCTGAACAATGCCGCGAGCGGACTGAACGAGGTGATAGCGGAAAACAGGTATGCCTTCAAAGAGAGCATGGAGAATATCAGAACCGCTTCAGAATCAGCGAGCGCTATTGCCCGGAAGTTGGAGAGGGGAGAAGGCACACTGGGGAAACTTTTAAAGGACGGCGAGCTTTACGACTCACTGACCAAGGTCTCAACAGAAGCAAGCAAGTCGCTTGATGTTGTCGGCCGTTTGAGAACTTTCATGGATTTCCATACTGAATACAACACAGGTGAATCCAGGGGGAAGGGTTATTTTGATCTGACCTTGCAGCCGGGAAGTGACAAGTATTATATACTCGGGATTGTTTCTGACCCGAAAGGGTCGGTGGAGAAGACCGAGACAACAATAAACGGTTCTAAAACAATTGAGGAAAAAATTGAAAGCAAGCTCGAATTTACAGCGCAATTCGCAAAGAGATTTGATGATCTGGCCCTTAGAATCGGGTTGATGGAAAACACTTTCGGGTTCGGATCAGACTATTTTTTCAATGATGACAGCGGTAGGATAAAACTTGATGTCTGGGACCTCAATGACAGAGAAGCGGGGGCGGACATGGCTCATGCAAGGATAGGGGTTGACTACAGAATTTTTAAATTCCTTTTTGTAAGCGGCGGCATTGATAACCTGTTGAATTCCAACCGCAGGGGGGTATATGTCGGAGCCGGGATAAAATTTGAAGATGAAGACTTTAAATACATTTTTGGGAAATCGGCCAGTATATCATTGCAGTGATTCGGGCTTTTTTTGATTTCGTGAACTACCCTGCGGCAGAGACCGCAGGGTGTTATATTTATCAAGAAGTCTCTGACAAGTCATATCATCATTTTGCATTTTACCGCGCTTCAAGGCATGCGTCGGTGGTCTTCCCGTCAGGTCTGAATATACATAGAAAGGAAAAATAATGAAAAAACGTCACAGAATACAGTTCCCCAAAAGAGAAACGGAAGAGCTTGAACAGGATGAAGCATTTTTTTATTTAATAGAGCCTGCAGGAAAGAAGAAGGTCCGTTTTCATGATTATGATGTCATCTATAATAAACCGGATTTATATGAGCAACTATTTTATGAGCGATTGAAATGTCAATCTCCTGCCAAGGTATCGGAAATCCTGAAGCACAGCCTCAGTCAATCTGAATACAATCTTAGCGAATTGCGGGTTTTAGATCTCGGCGCAGGCAATGGAATGATGGGAGAAGCATTAAAAAAACATGGTGTTTCAAGGTTGATCGGTGTGGATATCATTGATGAAGCGCAGCAAGCAGCGGAAAGAGACAGACCATGGGTTTACGACGCGTATTATGTAGCGGACTTTTGTAACCTTAAAGAATATCTTCATGATGAAATAGCGTCATGGATGCCGGATTGCTTAACAACGGTTGCAGCTCTTGGTTTCGGTGATATTCCGCCCAAGGCTTTTATTACGGCCTTCAACCTTATCCAGAATGAAGGATGGGTCGCTTTTAATATCAAAGAGACTTTTTTAGATCATACGGACACATCCGGGTTTTCACACATGATCCGGGAACTGATATTTTCAAAGTATCTGGATATTTACCACCTGGAACGCTACCGCCACAGAATGTCGATGGATGGCAAGCCTTTGTACTATTTTGGTCTTTCAGGAAGAAAACATTCTGATATTCCCGGTGGTTTCCTGGAGAAATATAACCTGACAAACTGCTGAACTGCGGCGAAAAAATTTTAATGCGAAGAAAGAACCGGGTAAGGGAGATATCCCTTATTATTTCTCATAGCAGTGCGGCTTTTTTAACAGCCCCTGTTGCAAGCAGGTCCGCTTCTTTATTCATTTCCCTGCGGACATGGATAATTTCATGATCGTCAAACTCTTTTAAAATATTGTTTGCCTTGATCCAGAGCGGCATCAGGTTTTTATTCTTTACCTTATAGATTCCGTTCATCTGTCTTACCAGGAGTTCGGAATCCAGGAAAATTTTTATCTTCTTCAGTCCCAATGATCTCGCTTTTTCAAGTCCCCTTATCAGGGCTGAATATTCAGCGACATTATTTGTAGCTATCCCTATGTATTCGGATAGCCTGTATTCTTTTTTCTTTTCATGCTCTTTAGCGTTTTCACCCGATAGATTAATTACCACCCCGATCCCGGACCTGCCCGGGTTTCCGCTGGATGCGCCGTCACAATGCATTACAGCGTATCCGGTGTTATCCCTGCCATTCAAAGGCAGGCGCCCTGTTTCAAATAAACCAGGATGTAAACTTTTATTTTTTTTGTGAATATCGGCTGCCATCAAGAGACCGCGGCGGTTTCCCGGGATTTACTCCCGGTTGAAGGGGGGTCCTTATAATACAGAAATCTTTTACAGTAGAAACAACTGTAAATACCGTCATTCTTTTTTATGTCATTGTACAACTGCGGCGGGATATTATAATTACAGCCGAGGCAGACTTCGTTCTTTGCAGGCACGACCGCCAACCCCGATCTGTTCAGAAGGGTCATATATTTGCCGTAAATCTCCTTATCAATCCCTGCAATAAAATCTTTTCTCTTTGCCTTCCGTATTTCCATCTCTGCATTCAACTTTCTTTTTTCTTCTTCCAGCATCTTTTCCTGTTTTTGAAAATCATCTTCAGCCTTCCTGATTTTCAACTCCTCTTCCTGAAGATTCTTTGTAAAATTCTCTATGTCTTCCATAAGAGACAGGATTTCATCCTCAATCTTATACTTGTTTTTTTCAAATCCCTCAATCTCCTTAAGATGAGCTTCATACTCCTTGTTTGTTTTAATTTCACTGCTCCTGGAGCGAAGTTTATTAATCCTGTCCTGGATTTCTTCTAATTCCAGGTCCTTGTTTTTCTTCCGCTTATTAAAGTCTTCGTGCTTTGATTTAAGCTTCTGGAAGGAAGCGCTTGCCTCCTCAAGGGGAGTTTTAAACCGCTCTAATTTGCCTGGAAGCAATTCAATTTTATCGGCTAAAGAAAGGGTGGAGGAATCTACTTCCTGAAGGTCAACTAAAAGTCTTAGTTGTTCATTCAATTTCGCCTCCGGCAATAGTGACCAGTAAGAATTTGAGAGTCATGGATAAAAATCTTTTCACTTTAACTTTTTATTCCGGGCCTGAATGCCTCAGAGTGGTGGGCCCACCAGGGCTCGAACCTGGGACCAACCGGTTATGAGCCGGTGGCTCTTCCAACTGAGCTATGGGCCCTGAACAGATAAACATTAACAAGACATTTTATGATAAAACATCAAAAAAAGTAAACAGCGCCCTGAAATTCCGCTGATGTACCCAACGGGAACAATGCTCCGTGTTGTTCCCTCATGCCTGATCAGTTCTGAAGCGACGACATTTTTGTTTTTTATTTAGGACGCATCCTCTTTCCTCATCAGGAAGGGAATCTACCTGGCAGAAGAAATTCGCTTCGGGTTCCTTTTTTTGTTCTTTTTTCCCGTTATTTTAATATAATTATAAGGTGTTCCCTTCTTTGATATAATTGTGTATAATTAATTTGCACTTCTTAAGTCTCTATAAAAAACAGATGCATTGTTTTATGCCTGTTGATACGAACAGGCGCCGGGGGGGAGCAGATGATAGAAGTTTTAATTAGTTATAAGACAGCCGGATCGCTGAAAGAGATAAATCTTGCAACGGGTCGGCTTTTTTTATTTTTTCAGAACTACTGCAGCTATGCATTCAGTCATAAATTTCAATATGAACAAATCAAAAAAAGGGGGTAAGCAATGAAAAAGACAATGCTTTTTTTAATGATGATTTTATTGCTGGCAGGCAGCGCATCCGTATTTGCAAATGATGTGATAATTGACAGTGACGGCAACATGATCACAGGCGCATCGGCAACTGACGGCAACCTTGAGGTAACAGGAGCGTCCGGGGAAGACGGGATAGTGGGGTCAACCAGCGGAACAGGGGCGGCAGGGGTATATGGAGAGAACACAACAAGCGGCAATTATGGATTGCTTGGCGATGACAACTATGGTGTATACGGCAACAGCAGCGGCTGGGCCGGGTACTTCCAGGGGAATGCAAGGATAACTGGAAATCTGACTTTAGACGGCCTTCTTCTGGGATACACTGAAACCGACCCCCAGGTGGGGACGCTCATCAACGGAAAATGGTGTACATCCAACGGCACATCGGTCAACTGTACATCTGCTACGCCGGTCACGAGCGAGACCGACCCGGTTTTTGCAGTAAGCGCAGCCTCGGGGATAACCTCAGCACAAATCAGCAACTGGGACACGGCATACGGCTGGGGAAATCATGCATCCGCAGGATATGACACAACCAATGATTCATGGACAGGCACAGGGAACGTATATACAACATCAGGCAATGTCGGCATCGGCACAACAGCCCCCTATTATGCCCTCGATGTCCGGGGTAGTGTCAGCAGTTACCTTGGTTATTTT
>DRDE01000287.1 GCA_011040095.1 Nitrospirota bacterium | reverse complement strand
CCCTACGAATTCTTCATTAATATCGAGGTTTTTGCCTATCTTTAAGATTTCAACATCTATAAAATTAAGTATCCTGTAAAGGTCCTCAATGGAAAACGATTTACTCTTTGAATCAAGCCGGTTAATAAAAGACTCTTTTTCATGCTCTACTATATAGTCCTGCGAGTAAAAATTAAGCCCCCATCCGCACCTGTCGCATTTTCTGAATTTTTGAGTGTTTTCTTTTCCACAGTAAGGACAGGAGAGATCATCTATTATATTTTCTCTTATATAGTCCCAGAGCTTTAATTTGGCATCCCTGTTCAGATTATAAAAGCGGGCTGCAAATCCGCCTTTTTCAAGGCGCGTTACCTCACCCAGGATTTCAAATTCTCCATGCTTCGGCAGGGCATATCTCAGGCCGACAACAGCTTTTTCAGCGCAAGGACGCTTATAATCAATAAATCCGCCGTTCAGGCTGAGGGAGGTAAATTTCGCCGGTGTTTCCGTAACACCCTTCCCACCGTTATTGTCTGCAATGATAAAGACAGGCAAATCAACTTTACATCTGATATCTAACCGGGACATAACTTGTCCTCCCCTATGGAATATTTAATTGATTGTTTTAATTAGGAAAATATAGATTAACCATAACATATAAAGACGTTTTTGTCAAGAAATTTTACACATAAATTTACATGTCATGCGAGAGGATATTATCAAAAAGGCGGGGAAATTCTCTAACAGCCACTCATCTCAATGAGAACCGTGGATAAGAACAGGCAGGCATTTAACACACACGAATAAGCGCTCATCCTTAAATTCACATGAGAGCAGAATAACTTCTTCGCTTGTAACACCGCAATTCAGGCACTTATGCTCCATTATTGTTCTCCGCGAGATTCCTGATCTCCGTCACAACCTTCTCAGGGTCCATGTTATGCATCGTGGCTCCAAAAGCAATCGACTCCACATTAATGCCGGGACATTTAAAACAACCGTTGCCGAAAAATTTTTCTATCACCTTTTCTGCTCCGGGCACCGCCTTAATCACATCTCCTATAATAGAATCTTTTGTTACTTCAATTTCAACAGTCATATTTTTCTCCTCATAAAATATTCATTGACTCCGTGCAACCTGATCTCGATTTACTTTAAACAAAAAACCATTTACAGTCTATGATTTGAATCATACGGAATAAAAAAGGAAAGGAACTATACCGACTTGACTGTTTTCAGTATATTGAATGCAAACAGGGCAACGGCAATCGATGACAATAATGCCGATGCCAGAAGCGCTGTCTCGGACAGGGGACAATCCCCCCTGCCGGCAAACGGCCAGCTTGCAGCCATCCCGATAAGACCTGCATTAGCTATCCAGAATTGTACCTTCATAATCCGGGGGCTGTATATGAGGCTGCCGCTGAATTTAGGCAATATATGGTATCCCACACCATAAATCATCATCGCCATAAAACCCATGAGGTTCAAATGAACATGAACCGGGATATAATATCCCGACACCTCGGGCCACAAAAGCATTCCAAAACCGGTTATTACACCGGCAACAAAGTAAATAAGACTCATCCTGATATACCAGACAACTACAGGCTCCATAAATCTCTCCTCATTTTCTTATCTCTGTCCGTCTCTCCCTGTATTCATCATACCTGCTCAACGGCTTTTATCTCCGGCACCTCTTTCTTTATGGTTTCTTCAATTGCATTTTTGAGCGTCATTGTAGACATGGGACACCCTGAACACGCGCCGGTCAGCCGGACTTTTACAATGCCGTCATCCTGGACATCAACAAGTTCAACATCCCCGCCATCCCGCTGCAGCATGGGCCGCACCTTCCCCAACACTTCCTCAACCTTTTCTCTTAACATATTACCCTCCTGATATGGAAATTTTAATGTTTTATTATACCGTATGCAATAATTAATTCTATGATTTCCATCATAAAGAAATATAGCACCGGGAAAATGCATCAGGTATTATATGCATTAATAAAAAAGGGAATATCATTTTCATACGACAAAAAACACCTCGAAGTGGAGATTTGCGGTTGACAGGGGAGGCACCTTTACCGATGTGGTTGGTCTTGATCCCGGCTCCCTGAGTGACCAGCTCCGGGGGACAGCATGCCTGCACCATAGCATCACTCCTTGATATTGAGACAGTCGTCATTCATCGAGGATATGGAATGTAAAGAATATTAAGTCTGCAGTAATAGTTCAGCCCCCCGCATTTTCCAAAGGGGAAGGTTCTGTTCAGTCTTGTGGGTATAATGCAAAGGATGAGGGAGCTGAACTATTACAGTCTGCATTGTAAAGCACAAATGTATTATATTTACTAATGCATCAGTTGAAATTGTTTTGCATACTTGACGACGATTCCCTGCGGGCTTATCTTGAGCAGGAGACAGGCAAAACCGTATCCCTCATAATTACTGATAATTCTACGAGCATGCTCTCGGTAAAAGCGCAGGGCAATAATGTCTTGCTGAGACTTCACAACATGTTCCTTTCCGCCGGCATGAACGTGCTGGCTGAAATAGCTGATTTCATAAAATGCAAAAAAAGAAAGACCCCGCTCATTACCGGTTTTATTAAGCAAAACCGTCACATGTTAAGACAGAAACATCGGAGAAAAGTGAAGGTCCGGGCTCATGGCAGATATTACAATCTTCTCGAAATATTCCATTCAATAAATAAAGTATACTTTGAGGGAAGGGTTTCCGCGTCCATTACATGGGGCGCAAAAGGCCCGAGGCGCGCAGCGGCAAGGAGGACGCTCGGAAGCTTCAGCGACTGTAATAACATGATAAGGATTAATCCCGTTCTGGACAGCAAAAGTGTTCCTATGTATTTTCTTGACTTCATCGTTTACCACGAGATGCTGCATGCCGATATCGGCATTGAAACCAGGGGGGGAAGGCGTCTGATACACCCAAAGGAATTCAAGAGACGGGAGAAACACTTTAAACACTATGAGAGAGCATTGGCATGGGAAAAGAAGAGATGGTGAAAATCATGATCCTCGCATACATATCCACCCGCTGGAGTGTTATCCGCAATATCTCCGGCGCTGCGGAAACACCCTGTACATTACATTGCTTTTTTATCTATCCCATTTCTGGGCTGCCCCTTGCTGTTTCCGGCTACAGGTCTCTTTTCTTTCGATAACGCCTGATTCCCAAAACTGCTCCGCCTGCAATAAAGAGGATAGAACTCACCGGTTCAGGAACAACTGCAATATTGCCGAAATTATATGTTACATCCGCCAAATCCGGACTGCCCAGGATACCCCATCCATTGCCTCCATCCTGGAAATCAACCGTAGTGTTTGTGATGAAATCCGGGGCAGTGAAGCTTATTGTCGCAAAAAGCTGGGGACCGACTCCGGTAAAGCTGTTAACTTCTATGTGATCAATAAAACCGGGTGTGGTCGTATAGTCGGGATTACCGAAAAAATAACCTAACCCGGGACCGGGCGTAATACTGTTGACAATGAAATCCGGGGAAAAAAACAAATCAAAATCTCCGCCCGTGATTAGATCCGTCCCCGGATTTATATATGTAACCGTAATGTTAAAATCAAACGTCTCTCCAGCCTGTACTGTCAAATTGTCTGCCTCAACTATAATCGAGGTTGCTGCCTGCACACTGTTTCCTGCAAAAAGAAGTACTGCAAAAAACAATAGACATCCTGCTTTTAAGAAATTTTTTTTCGACATTTTCTCGTTACCTCCCCTTATTGTTAAAAACTATATACCGTTGTTATTTCAATTCCCTTCTTTCATTCAGGGCAGTAAGCTACGACACTGCCGTAGTAGTATGCAAAAATACCAAAGTCTGCGGCATTAACACACACATCTCCATTTTCCACGGTTACATTGGCGTCAGGATTATAATTGGCGTCACCTTCGCACTGCCCGTAGCTGTATGCAAACATGCCGAAATCCGCGGCATTAACCGCGCCATCGTTGTTCAGGTCAGCGTCACACCTGTTTCCATACCCGTCATTATCTGTGTCTATCTGAAGTATATTGTAGGCACAGACACAATTATCACATGCATCTCCCACTCCGTCACTGTCCATATCAGCCTGATCCGGGTTAGGGGTGTTTACACAGTTGTCATCACAATCGACAGTATTGCCTCCTGTGCAGGGATTGTCCCCGACTATGCCACTCTGATCCCCATCATCCAGTATGCCGTCCCCGTCTATGTCTCCATCCGGTGTAGACGGGTTGCAATCATCATCTATTCCATTGCCTGGGACTTCTACCGCGCCCGGATTCACTGCCGGGTTGGTGTCATCACAATCACCTTCGTTTTCCGTATAGCCGTCACCATCGTCATCCGTATCCAGGGGACTATCATATGTCAGCGGATTGCAGTCATCATCCAGGCCGTTAAGCTGTATTTCCGTTGCGCCCGGATTCACTGCCGCATTCGTGTCATCACAGTCGCCCTGCGGGCTTTGTGCCGAGGCGCTCGCATTAATGCTTGCCAGGCTTCCCGGATTTTCTGCATAGCCGTCTCCATCATCATCCGTATCCAGGGGACTATCATATGTCAGTGGATTGCAGTCATCATCTATTCCGTTAAGCTGTATTTCCGTTGCTCCGGGATTCACTGCCGCATTCGTGTCATCACAGTCACCTCCTATCTGCGTATAACCATCCCCATCATAGTCTACGTCGATAGGGGTATCATATGTCAGCAGGTTGCAGTCATCATCTATTCCATTGCCTATGATTTCCGTTGCCCCCGGATTCACTGCCGCATTCGTGTCATCACAGTCACCCTGTATCTCGGAATAACCATCTCCGTCTCCGTCTATATCAGGAGGGGTGTCATAGGTTAGTGTATTGCAGTCATCATCTATTCCATTATAAGTCACCTCTGTGGCAGCTCCCGCCAATGGATCGCATGTGTTGTT
>DRDE01000286.1 GCA_011040095.1 Nitrospirota bacterium | reverse complement strand
GGGGCTGCCTGAAATGTATACTTATTTCAGTAAGGCGTTTTTTCAGCCGCTTCCCTGTTCGGAGATAGAACGGGACGCCTGCCCATCTCCAGTTATCTATATAAACCTTGCCCGCAAAAAAAGTCGGCGTATTTGAATCAGGAGCAGTATCTTTTTCATTACGATAGCCGATAACTTCTTTACCGTTTATCCTCCCGGCATCATACTGGCCGCGCACTGTAAATTTGTCGATGTACTCTTCATCCATGGACCGGATCGTGCGGAACACTTTTACTTTTTCATCGCGAATGTAATCCGCTTCAAACCCTATGGGCGGCTCCATTGCAACTAATGCGAGAAGTTGCATCATATGGTTCTGTACAATATCCCTGACTACCCCTGCATGCTCATAGAATGCGGCCCTGTGCTCAATCCCTATGTCTTCGGCTACCGTAATCTGGACGTGATCGATATAGCGCCTGTTCCAGAGAGGTTCAAAAATACTGTTGGCAAACCTGAAAAACAGGATATTCTGAACTGTCTCTTTTCCCAGGTAATGGTCAATCCGGTAGATTTGATTCTCATTGAATGATTTTGCAATCAGATTATTGAGTCCGGCAGCGGATGCCCGGTCCCGTCCAAACGGCTTCTCCACAATGATCCGTGTGTTGAACATCCCCCTGCAGAGATTGCAAAATGAGAGCCGCTCAAAGATGTCCGGTAAAAAACGGGGGGGCAAAGCCATATAATAGATGATCTCCCTTGCGCCTTTTTCGGTTGGTTTTGTAACCTCTTCCAGTCGCAGGGAAAGACTCCTGTAAGTGTTCTCATCATCAAACCTCCCGGAGATATAAAACAGGTTTTTCCTGAATTTTTCCCAGCATTCCCTGCTAACGGACTCTTCGCCGAATTCTTCGATAGCCTCTCTTACGATCTCGCGGTACTCTTCATCCGATCTTTCACTGGATGCAACACTGATAACGGCAAAATCATCGGGAAGATTCCGGTCGTGGCAGAGATGATAAAGCGTGGGCAAGAGCTTTCTCCTGCTCAAATCACCGGAACCTCCGAATATGACCATTGTGAAAGGTTCCATATCGAATTTTTCCGGCAAAATCTCACATACCTGTGATGAAACAGTATCCGGATTGTCAGATGCCATATGATAGTCCCTTATTTTTCTGTAACCGTTCACGGTTATCAGTTCACGGTTCACGGTTTTTTCCATACTTCCAAATCCTCAAAGAATTTCCCCGTGCTTTTATACTTTCTTCAACCGTTAACGGTGAACTGTCAACCGTGAACAGTCTTTCTTTTAGTCTGAGTTTGAGGATTTTTTTACCTCGTGCCCTCCGAATTCATTGCGAAGGGCTGCAATGACCTTTGCGCTGAAAGATTCGTCCTGCCGTGAACGAAAGCGCTCCAGTAAAGATAAGGTTATAACAGGCGCGGGTACGCTTTGCTCAACAGCTTCCGCAACCGTCCACCGGCCCTCGCCCGAGTCCTCCACATAACCGCGTATTGAATCCAGTCCGGGCTCTTTCCTGAATGCGCTCTCCGCAAGTTCAAGCAGCCATGACCGTATAACACTTCCATGATTCCATAAACCGGCAATGCTGCGAAGATCCAGGTTGAAGTCTTTTTTGGCATTCATTATCTCAAAACCCTCGGCATACCCCTGAAGCATCGCATATTCTATACCGTTATGTACCATCTTGACATAATGGCCTGAGCCGTGAGGGCCGACACGGGCATAACCGTTTTCAGTGGCCAGTGTCCTGAAGATCGGCTCGACCTTGCTGAATACATCTTTATCACCGCCGATCATCATACAATAGCCTGTCTTCAATCCCCATATTCCACCGCTTGTGCCTGCATCGAGAAAGGAGATGTTTTTCTTTTTCAGTTCTTCAGCCCTGCGCATGGAGTCTTTATAAAAAGAATTTCCGCCATCGATCAGGATATCTCCTTCTCCCAATAACGGGGCAAGCTTGTTTATGGAATCTTCCGTTGTCTTCCCTGCGGGCACCATTAACCAGAGTATGCGTGGGGGTTTTAGCCTGTCAACTATATCATGAAGAGATTTTGCTCCAACAGCGCCTTTTTCTTCCGCCCTCTTTACTGTCTCTGTTGTCCGTGCATAAGCAACTACCTCATGCCCGTTGTCAAGAAGGCGTTGAACCATATTCATGCCCATTTTACCAAGGCCGACAAAACCAATCCTCATTCCATGTTCTCCTCTTTTATTGAAATTAGTGAAACCACTTTTGCATACTTTAACGCATAGTGCAGGTTTTTGAAAGTTTGCAATGCATTAAAGCATCTGCCCGTAAATTTGCCTCTCCCTGCAATCATAACGGTTTTTGACAATTTAAAGGGAAAAGAGTTATAATTATAAATTATCACATCTTAAAAAATAGTTATAGATCAACAGCCGCCGGATGATTGAAGCGCTGTAATTCATTATCTCCACCCAATTGTGAAAGGATCTGAAACAATGCCGGATATTATAAAGCCGGCGGCAAGACAGAAAAATAAAACCAGGATGATAAACATAAAAACCAAAAAAACAGGAGGTTAATATGAACAGAAGAATTGGTATTTTCTTACTATTAATGCTTCTCTATGCATTTGGGATGCCTTCTATCGCATCCTCCTGCGGCAATATAATACCGCCGTTTACGTATACTGTGCCGAATGAGGTTGCAAATAACACGGCATATTATGACTGGTCTGCCAAACCCATGAATTTTACTGCTATAAATTTCTGGATGCAGGCTCTTCAGGCATCGCAGGGGAACTTTCCGGGAGTAAGCAAGGTAGAGGTTGACTACATGAGAATGTACTGCAGGGATACCAACGGCGTTGATACCTTAATGCGAAGCATGGAATATAATGCTGTTGAAGACCCCTTCAACAGCGGCGGGTTATTCCTCCGCTCCCCGTGGTTTGCAAACAATGCAAACGAGGCAATGCCTGTCCAGTTTGACCTGGCTGACGGATATGTCTTCTTTTATCCCAATACACGATATGACAGGGTGTGGCACTGGTGGGGTCCGCGCGCCACGATCCCGGCAAATACCGATTATTGCTGGATGGAGGCAAGGGTATGGATACAGGGACCTGCAACGGTTCAGGCAGGCATGGAGTTCTGGCTGGACGAGACCGCGCCCTGGGCGGGAAACGGGGTCAATAACATTCTGTTAGGGGTAAGCGACTGGTTTTTTGAAACAAGCGGATGGCGGATAATCTCGGTTGTCCCCCTTATTTAACAATTATTATTGGAGGCCAACATTGAAGCCAATCAGATTATTTCTTAAATTTATCAGGATGGGGGTACTAAGATGAGAACAAAGAATCTTGCGCTGCTTTTATTTTTAACATTTGTCTTCAGCCTGTCTTTTACTATTCCCGCTTACGCGGTGTCGGGCTGGGGAATTGCTGAACTTGCCGAGACAGGCACGGATACCGCTTACATTCAGCAGGTCGACATGGACGGAAACGGCAATGCAATTGCCGTTTGGGAACAATTTGATGGATCCGTCTGGAATGTCTGGACAAACAATTATACGGCAGGCGCCGGCTGGGGCGCTGCTGTGGCTATCGAGACAGACCCGAGAGACGCCGTCAAACCCCAGGTTGACATGAATGGAAGCGGCAATGCAGTCGCCGTCTGGGAACAATATGATGGAACAGACTGGAACATCTGGGCCAACAGGTACACGGCAGGCGCCGGATGGAGTGGCGCCGGGGCTATATCATCGGCCTCGGGCGGTGGCGCTTTCAGTCCCCGGGTCGCCATGGATGAAAACGGCAGAGCCATTGCCGTGTGGAGACAGTATGACGGGACAGTCTGGAATATCTGGGCCGGCTGGGCTACGGCACAACTCATCGAAACAAACAATACCGGGAATGCTTCCGCGCCCAAAATTGCCATGGACGCAAGCGGCAATGCCACAGTTGTATGGGCGCATTTTAATGATGCCACCTCTCGTTACAGCATCTGGGCTAACAGGTATAATGTGGTCAGCAAAACCTGGGGCACGGCTATGGCGATCGAGGCAAATGCAACGGATTCTTACAGTCCCGATGTTGCCATGGACGCAAACGGCAATGCAATTATCGTATGGGTTCAATCCGCAGGAGACCTTCTCGATGTGTGGGCGAACAGGTATAATGCAGGCACAAGCTCCTGGGGCAATCCTGTGCTTATTGAAACTAATGTTTCAGGAGAGGCATGGAGACCCATGGTCGCCATGAATGCCGGCGGCAATGCCGTTGCTGTATGGACTCAGTCGGACGGAACCAGGCTGGATGTGTGGGCAAACAGGTATGACGCAGTCAGCGGAACCTGGGGCACTCCGGAGACTATTGAGACAAGCTTAAGTGATAATTACAAACCACAGATTGCCATGGATGGAAGCGGCAATGCCATTGCTGTATGGACAAAGTATAATTATGCAAAAAAGTGTTACAGCATCTGGGCAAACAGGTACGATGCAGTTAGCGGAACCTGGGGAACTTCCGAGCTTATCGAGACATATGATACAGGGTATGCCAGGAAGCCTCGGATTGCAATGGAATCAGGCGGAGATGCCATGGTTGTATGGTATCAATATGATGGTGACCGCTATAATATCTGGGCGAACAAGTACTATAATAATGCAACGATAATAGACACTGATTATGACGGTATAGCCGACAGTGAGGATAACTGTCCGACAACCGCGAACCCTGACCAGGCCGATACCGATGGTGACGGTGTCGGTGATGTATGTGATAACTGCCTGACAACCCCCAATCCTTCCCAGGCAGATATTGACCGTGACGGTATAGGTGATGTATGTGATAACTGTCCGACAGAATCCAATCCTTCCCAGACAGACACCGATGCTAACGGTATAGGTGATGTGTGCGAGTTTGACATATTATCAACGCCTGCGAGCAAAGATTTTGGCAGGATTCAGATTGGGGAGAGTTCGGAGTGGGGGGTATTTACGATAAAAAATAACGGTTCTGTGAACCTTACAATTAACAACGTATATAGAACAGGCGCAAACCCCTACCAGTTCAATATAACATTCGACGGTTGCAACGGTGTAACTTTGACGCCCTTGGGAACCTGCGTGATTGATGTAGTTTTCAGTCCCACAAAACAAGGAACATTCGGTGCATATCTGGCTATAGCATCCACTGACCCCAATACACCGGTACTGGATGTGCCTTTAAGCGGGTCAACTGGAGAAGCCGATATATCAGCCAATCCTGCAAGCTTTGATTTCGGCAGTGTTGCTCTTGGAGATGCGGTGCTTCAGGCATTCACAATATCAAACAACGGCAATACAAACCTTGTTATTAACAATGTATATTTAACAGGAGCGAATCCTTTACAGTTCATTATAAAATATGATCCGTGCAAAGGCGTAACAGTGGTTCCCGGAGCAACCTGCACAGTTGATGTGGAGTTTGCCCCAACAAATGCAGTGGTCTCTACTGCATACCTGGCTGTTGCATCGAATGACCCTGATACCGGAATACTTGATGTTCCCTTGAGCGGCACAGGGACAGGCACTTCACCCCTTTCATCAGTGCCTGCGAGCCATGATTTCGGCAGTGTTGCTCTTGGCGCCTCGGTGACTCAGGCATTCACAATATCAAACGACGGCGCAGTTAACCTTACTGTAGATAATGTATATCTAACAGGATTGGATCCTTCACAGTTCATCATAACGGGTGATCTGTGCAAAGGCGTAACCCTTGCACCTGCGGCAACCTGTCAGGTTGATGTGGACTTTGCCCCAACACTGGCAGTGGTCTCTACTGCAGATCTGGCAATTACATCTGCTGTCAATCCCCAGAGCCCTTTACTGGTACTGGCTTTGAGCGGCACAGGGACAGGCACTTCACCCCTTTCATCAGTGCCTGCGAGCCATGATTTCGGCAGTGTGACAGTTGGAAGTGTCTCACCGTTCCAGGCATTCACAATATCAAACGACGGCGCAGTTAACCTTACTGTAGATAATGTATATCTAACAGGATTGGATCCTTTACGGTTCAACATAACGGCCAATGAGTGCTTAGGCGTAACCCTTACACCTGCGGCAACCTGTCTGGTTGATGTGGAGTTTGCCCCAACACTGGCAGTGACTTATAGTGCTGATCTGGCAATTACATCTGCTGTCAATCCCCAGAGTCCTATACTGACAGCGCCCTTGAGCGGCACAGGCAGCACATGCCTGGCCCCTGTAAGGAATGCTACAACATCTGTGTATTATTCCACGTTACAGGCTGCTTATGATGCGGCGGCAGACGGGGATACTATCCAGAGCCAGGATGCAGTATTTGTCGAAGACTTCACCCTTAACCTTCTCAAAACAGTAACCCTTGAAGGCGGTTATGATTGCGATTATGCAGTTATTACAGGGGTAACAATAGTTAACGGGATAATGACAGTCAGTGACGGATCAGCTACAATCGCAGATTTTGAAGTACAGTAACTTGTTGTTGTCTTAAGGATAGAGTGAATTTTAAATAATAAGGCTCTTGCAAAAGTCTGAAATAGAGGACATTTGCAAGAGTCTTATTGCTACTAAAGCAGAGATTAAAAAACGTTTTACTGTTCCCGAAAATCCAAAGCAAAAACAATATGAAGCCATGAGGATCCCACCTAACACACATAAGCTTTCGACATAATAGAACTATATTGCTTACAATGACAGAAATGGTTTTCGCGATGTCATTGTGAGGAGCTTCAGCGACTAAGCAATCTTTGCATCCGTTTTCACCGAGAACTGCTGGTTTTTACCCCACCTTTGTTTGCCTCTACCGTGAATTGCCGATATAACATCCCTGATAATACTTGACAAAAAGAAAAAAATTTAATATAAATATAGTGCGTTCAGGGGACGCGTAGTATAAAATCGGGCAAAGTTGCTTCTTAACTAACTCTGAATACAGCAAGAGAATCTCATGGATTTATATACGCGTAAATGTAAGCATTCGTTTGAAATACGGGAGGATAGTTCAGGTTCTCCCGATAATTGTAAATATATTCATTAAAGAAAGGCGGGGGAAATGAAAAGGGCTACAATTTTTTTTATCACGATGTTATTTGTTCTTGTCTTTGCACACTCTGCAAAGGCAGCGCTGCAAGACAAGGGAGAGGGGCTAATATATGATGATGATCTGGGCATTACCTGGATGCAGTATGCAAATTATGCAGACGGAACCATGACCTGGGATGAGGCCGTGGACTGGGTGGATGGCCTTGTTTTTCAGGGCTATGATGACTGGCGGCTTCCGGATACCGATACCTCGTGTTCCGGCAAAGATTGTACAGGCAGTGATATGGGACATCTGTTTTATATGGAAGGAATAACATCTGACTCGCCCGGATTGTTTACAGATGTAAAACCTAATATATACTGGTCTGCTATAGAGGATAACCTGAATGAATCCTGGCGTTTTAACTTCAAATACGGTACACAAGGAACAAGTGATAAAAGTCAGAAACGTTATGTCTGGGCTGTCCGTTACGGTGAGTCCACACCCCCGGTCGTTCCTGAACCCATAAGCTCGATTCTATTTATTACCGGAGTGTTGTATAGCAAATTAAACTAACCCCCCAAGCCGCAAATTAATCAAAATAAGCCAACCCAAAGAATAAGCCATTCAGATTAAAATAACCGGAACAAAGATCAAAGAAAGGAACCCGAAGCAGGGAGAGTTATGTTTGGATGACGAAGAACCTCCACAGCTTCGGGCAAGGTGAATAGTATTGTCGCTTTTTTTCATGTTATGTTTCAAGGAAATAATAAGGCTTGGGCGGAGGTATCCGTTTCCAAGGCCGCCGAATTGTTTAAAAG
>DRDE01000285.1 GCA_011040095.1 Nitrospirota bacterium | reverse complement strand
TTCCAAAGGGGAGTATCATGCTGGACATCATCAGCCGGTCAACGGGAACCGTAACCCCGCTGACTGACGCAATGGAAGACAGCCACCCGCATCTCTTTGAATATGCCGGGGAGATACAACAGGTGCATGAGCGTTACGACACGAAAAAACGTACCATGAACCTTGTTGATTTCGATGATCTGCTCTTCCTGTGGAAAATGCTCCTGCTGGAAGCCCCGGCAATAAAGGAAAAACTCTCTGAACGATTTTTCCATATCCTGGTGGATGAATACCAGGATACAAACAGGTTACAGGCAGAGATTATCGACCTTATGGCCGGGAGACACAAAAACCTCATGGTGGTGGGTGATGATTCCCAGTCGATTTATTCATTCAGGGGGGCGTGTTTTGACAATATAATAAATTTCCCCCGGCAATATCCGGGCGCGAAAATTTATAAGCTGACAACTAATTACAGGAGCAGCAGAGAGATATTGAATCTTGCGAACAACAGCATTGCGCATAACACGAGGCAATATCCGAAAGACCTGTATTCTCTTGAAAGAAGCGGCCCGCTTCCGGCGCTTGTCCCGTTGAAAAACATATCCCTGCAGGCCGAATTTATTTCGCAGAGAATCCTTGATCTCGTGGATGAGGGAGTCCCGATGAGAGAGATAGCCGTTCTGTACAGGTCACACTATCAGTCCATGGATTTGCAGATGGAGTTAACGAGGAAAAGAATTCCTTATGAGATAAGGTCCGGTTTGAGGTTTTTTGAGCAGGCGCATATTAAAGATATAACATCCTGGTTAAGGGCTGTTCTTAACCCGATGGATGAGATTTCATGGATACGGATATTGAAACTGACCCCCGGCATCGGCAATGTGACTGCAAAGAAAATCTGGGAGATTGTCAGTTCAGCGGAAAATCCCGTGGAAACCGCTGCATCGGATGCCATGATTAGATTGCTACCGGGGAGAGGCAGGGAAAACTGGCATATGTTCAGATCAAACCTGGACGGCTTAAAAGAGGAGAATGTTATTCAGCGCCCTTCAGAGGCCATAAGAGCAATCCTGAATAAAGGTTATGACGCCTATTTGAAGGGAAACTATGAAAACTATGAAGATAGAAAGCAGGACATAGAACAGCTTTCAGATTATGCTGACAACTTCAGGTCTACAAGTGAATTCCTGGGCGATCTTGCCCTGTTAACAAGCGTTCAGGCGGAAGATATAATCGGGCCGGGAGAAGAAGGCGATTCCATAGCGCTGTCCACTGTCCACAGGGCCAAGGGCCTGGAGTGGTCTCGTGTATTCATCATAGGGCTTGCTGACGGGGGCTTCCCCTCGGCAAAATCCATGGGTGAACTTGAAAAGGAAGAAGAGGAGAGAAGGGTTTTTTATGTTGCCCTGACCAGGGCAAAGGATGAGCTTTACCTCTGCTATCCTGTAATGGATAACAGGTGGTATGACGGCTCTGTCATAAAGCGTCCGTCTCTTTTCATCCAGGAACTCCCGGAACATGTTTACGAGAAGTGGGAGATAGAGGAATAAGCAGTCTGACATGAGCAGCGCCCAAAGGCGGCTATAAGCATAGATGATTCTGAAGCTTCAGCGCTTTTTCGTCGATAGTATTATTTTACTGAGAGCTGACAGCTGAACGCTTACATAAAATTTTTGCGCCCGGGGTATGCCGGGATTTCATATAAGGGATGAATCGCGGATGGTAAAGTAGAATGTTGATCCTTTACCAAGGGCTGATTCTACCCGGATGCGGCCTCCGTGGTGCTCGATAATCTTTTTGCAGATTGCAAGGCCGATACCGGTGCCCTCATACTTGTTCCTGTCATGAGAACGGTGAAAGACTTCAAAGACACGTTCCGTCTGTTCAGGGGGAATGCCTATGCCGTTGTCACTGACCGAAAAAAGCCATCCCCTGTCCTTTCTTTTAGCTGAGAGGCGAATGACCGGGGGCTCATCGCCGCGAAATTTGATCGCATTCCCGATGAGGTTCTGGAATACCTGTGAAAGAAGCACAGGGTCTGCCGTCACCTCGGGAAGGTTATCATATTTCACAACCGCGCCGCTTTCATCAAGGAGGGCCTTCAGGTTGCCAAGCGCCTGATCCAGTGCGGCCGATGCCCTGATAAGCTTGAAGTCCCTGGTACTGGTATCTACACGCGCATAATCCAGGAGGCTTTTGATAAGAGACTGCATCCTGACGGTCCCTTCTATGGCGTTTGCAATAAATTCCCCGGCCTTTGAATCGAGTTTTTCCCTGTAACGTTTCTCTATCAGTCTTAAATAACCGCCGGTAGTGATCAGGGGCGCCTGAAGGTCATGGGACACAATATAGGAAAATTGCTCCAGCTCCCTGTTCCTTTTTTCGAGTTCTTCGGCAAATATCTTTATTTTTTCTTCAGCCTTTTTGCGCTCCGTGATGTCGTGTGTCACGCTTATGATACATTTTTCATCCTCAAGGTCGATTGCTTCCGCAGACCTGAGCATTATGCGGATGTCTCCCGATTTCATGCGAAACCTGGCCTCATGGTCACGGATCTTACCCTGTTCCCGGATTATGGCAACCATTTTGTCGCGCTCATCCGGGTCAACCCAGATACCCAGTTGTTTTGCCGTCCGGCCCATAACCTCTTCCCTGTGATAGCCGGTGATACGGAGAAAGGCATCATTTACATCTATAAATCGGCCGTGTTCGAGAGTGCTTATCACAATCCAGTCCGGGCTGGAACGGAATGCCTTGGAAGATTTCTCTTCCGAGAGACGCAGCGCATCCGCTTCCCGCCTGCACTCGGACTCTAATGCCGTAAATTGATTCAGGCGTTGACGTAGCTCCGACAATTCATTTATCAACTGCTCCTTTGTCATATCTTCATACTTCATTTACTCAAATTCCGATTTCAAAGCGCTGAATTCCTGTTTGAGATCATTGAACTCTCTGCGAAGCGCTGCCAGTTCATCTTCCAGTTTTGCGATCCTCTCGTCTTCAGCCCTTACCTTCAGAGTTGCAGCCTCTTCAGGGACAGGATTTTCAGGCTCCTTAATCCCGGCCTCTCCTGAAAGCAGGTGCATGTGCCGGGGCTCTTTTCTTCCAGCCCGGCGGGGCAGTTTAACCAGCATAGGCTGCTCTTTATCCATCAACCCGGTTAAAACTTCCTCAACTTCGTTTAAGCCTTCAAATTCATACATCCTCCCGGAACGCCCCCGGATATCCCCGGTGGTTTGCGGGCCGCGCAGCATTAATAAACATAAAACAGCGGCCTCACGCTGCGACAGGTTGAATTTTTTTATAAATAAATGCCGGTATTTCGGGACACGGCTGTCCGACTTATAAATTTTTTCTGAAAGCCCCTTTTCCTGCAGACT
>DRDE01000284.1 GCA_011040095.1 Nitrospirota bacterium | reverse complement strand
CCTACTTTGACCATTGCAGCAAAAAATCTGGCCACTGAAATGACTAATCATAATGTTCAGCAGGAAGACCTGCAGGGTGAACCAGACATAACCGGAGAGCACATCCAGAATAACAAGAGCGTTCGCAAAATGTTAGGTCAGCGAGGTATTAAGCCGGAAAAACTTCCTCCGTCAGAAGATATAAAAAAGCTCGAACGGAGGGTGAGATCAGAAGAAAAGAAAATAGCGAAAAAGTCAGGCTCTTTTCTTGAGAACAAAAATAAAAAAGAACCAAAATGAAACTTCATTCTTGAGACAATCTCGATGAGTCCACGGAGTCGGGTCTTGAAATTCGGAGGTGACTGGACAGAAGAAAAACTCAAACGAGTAGAAAAATACCTGAAAGCTTATGCTGCCATTATGAATAAGCAAAACTTTCGGTTTGCCTATATTGATGCCTTTGCCGATAATAATGTCAAAAAAATCATCTATTGAATTGACAGAAGATATATGCACGAAAAAAAATAGACAGTTTTGACAATAAAATAAGCGGGGAAGTGAAAGAATTAAAAGTGGACATAATATGAACAAAAACTCACTTGCAGTATTTGAAGATTACAAAATCCGGAGAATATATGATGAGGAATCCGAAACATGGTATTTCTCTGTGGTGGACATTATTCAGGTCTTAATCCAGCAGCCGGATTATCAGACTGCCCGTAAGTACTGGAACAAGCTGAAAGAACGGCTTAAAAAGGAAGGAAGTCAGTCGGTGACAAATTGTCACCGACTGAAACTGGAGGCTGCCGACGGTAAAAAATATCTTACCGATGTTGCTGGCCCTGAAACGCTCCTGCGCCTGATCCAGTCCGTTCCCAGTCCCAAGGCAGAGCCGATCAAACTATGGCTGGCCAAAGTCGGCTATGAACGGATGCAGGATATGGCAGACCCTGCGCGTTCTTTAGACAGAGCGCGTGAATTCTGGCAGCAGCATGGGAGAAGCAAAAAGTGGATTCAGCAGCGTATGATGGGGCAGGAAACCCGTAATAAGCTGACAGATTACTGGAAAGATCATGAAATTATAAAAGAAGACGAATTCGCTATTCTGACCAATATTATTCATCAGAAAGGGGCTGAAAACACAAAACCTCAGGGACCATATGAGCGAGGCCGAGTTGATTTTCACCGCTCTTGCGGAGCTTTCCACGCGACAAATAGCGGAGACTATGAAGGCCACAGGAATGGATAAAAATAAAGACGCCGGTAAAAAAGGCGGTGGAATCGCTAAAAAGGCAAGGTGCGAACTTGAAGCGAAAACGGGTAAAAAGGTTGTTACCGGAGAGAATTTTCTCCCGCCTGATTCAAAAAAGTCGTTATCCCGAAAAACAAAAGTGAAGAGAAAATAAATCACAGGAGGAAGGATAAGGGGACAGGTCTTGCTTCTTGCATGGGTAGGGTCGCATCTTTATCCATGACAAATGTTGAGGATACTAAATAGAGTCTGTATATAAATTGCTGTTTTTTGTTTTTGTCATACCCGAAGTCTTTAATCGGGTATCCAGAAGTCTTTAAAAACACTGGATTCCCGCTCAAAGGACCGCGGGAATGACGGCTCATTTCCTGGGTTTATGGACAGAGTCTAAATAACTTAAATGGGCGTAATAGTTCAGCAGTCCTTATGAAACAATGAACAATGGATTATTAGAGCAACCCCCTTAATCCCCCTTAACCTGAGGGGGAAAACATACCTCCCCTCTTAGGTTAAGAGGGGCCGGGGGGAGTTATCCAATCAATCCGTCATTCAAACCCTTTCTATTCCTTAATGTCCCCGAGGGGGTGAACTATTACAAATGGGCAGCCTTCTCTGTTTATTGCCGGATAAAAGAAAACATGGGGTGAAATGCCTGTTTATGCGCTATCATAAATGAGTAAGCTTGTTTACAAACTCTACGACCCCTCCTGTGAATTATGAATAACTCGGGAAGTGAAACGGTTACAAAATGTAACCGTTTGAAACTGGTTGCAGGAAGTGGCAAAATGCGCATTACCGATATTGCTGACACTGAAACGCTCCTGCGACTGATCCGGTTCATTCCCAGTCCCAAGGCAAAGCCGATCAAACTATGGCTGGGCAAAGTCGGCTATGATCGGATCCAGGATATGGCAGACCCCACGCGTTTTTTAATCTATTGACAAACTTATTCATATCAGATATATTATGAGTAACTACTCATATGTATTGATACTAATAAGGACATGGACAGCGGAATAGAAAAACTCGCAAAAGTTTTTAAGGTCTTAGGTGATTACAACCGTCTTGGTATTGTTATGGTAATCAGCAAGGCTTCCCGTACGGTAACCGAGATTATCAATGCCACCGGAATGTCTCAGACACTGGTGTCGTTTCATCTGAGGGTTTTGCGCAAGGCAGAAGTTGTTACAACACGAAGAGAAGGCCCTTTTATTTACTACAGCCTTGCAAACCCTTCACTCATGGATATCATTGATGAGCTTTCTCATGTAATCAATGCGGGTTCAGAGATGGAGAAAATCCTCGAAAAATAAATATGTGCAGACTGAAGGAGGTGAATGGCGTGCCTGATGAAAAGATTGAAGACATCCTGCAGGATATGAGTCCTGCTATAAAGAAGGGATTCCTTGACACCCTGGTAAAGTCCCTTTTGAGTGATCTGAGGGAGACCGAAAAAAAAGAATTGTTCCGGAAACTCGTTTCCGGCGGCAGGGAGAACCGGGAGATCATTGATATGGTAGGGTACTGAATAAAAGAGTGCACGGATTCAGGTGTGAATCCGATAGAGATGAGCAAGGAAGTTATTTCAGCCATAAGCCATTCCTATGAACTCGCGACTTATTCCACACCGGAATTAAGGGGTATCTTTAACGATTGGTTAAGCGAAATCGAAAAAGAAGTAATCGAGTTTTTAAAAGACAAAGACAGGGTCGACTATGACGAGATTGCCAGGCAGTTCAGGCTGAAGCATGAGAGTATTATTTTTATCCTGGGCAAATTGGCCGGGGAAGGCAAGATAAACATGCAGGCATCGGGGAATTAAAAATGGAAAAGAAAGGAGAGGAGGAAAATAATAATGAGAAGGAAAATATGGGTTGTAATTGTATTAGTAATGGTGGCGGCATTTGCAATAGACAGCACCGCCGATGACCTGCCAGGGACAATCACAGGCAAGGACGGAGCAGAGATGGTATTGATCCCGGTAGGAGAATTTCTCATGGGTTCTACGGAAAAGGACGCAGATGATGCCATGAGAATGTGCGAGGAGACAAAGGCATACAATCCGGAGAAACAATGTGACAGGGAAAACTCTTATAAAGACGAGATGCCTCAGCACAAGGTTTTTCTTGATGCATTTTATATTGACAAGTATGAGGTAACCAATGCCAGGTTTAAAAAATTTGTTGAGGAGACAGGCTACATAACCGATGCAGAGAAAAGCGGGACAGCGCTTGCATGGATATGGTCAGGGTTCTACAAAATAACCGGTGTTACAAAAACAGACGGCTCCATGAACTGGCAACATCCTAATGGCGCGGACTATAAAGGAAAATGGAGCAGCATTGAGGATAAGTGGAACCACCCGGTGGCTCAAGTGAGCTGGAATGATGCAAATGCCTATTGCACATGGGCAGGGAAGATGCTGCCCACAGAGGCAGAGTGGGAAAAGGCGGCAAGGGGCGCTGATGGAAGGATATTCCCATGGGGAAATGTATATCCTGATGTGGGAGGAAAGATCCGGGCCAATTACGGCAAGGGAGCAGACGGCATGCTGGATGGCTATGAATACAGCGCTCCCGTAGGAAGTTTTCCTCTTGGTGTTTCTCCATACGGTGTAATGGATATGGCAGGAAACCAGTGGGAATGGGTGGCTGACCGGTATGATGCAGACTATTATCAAAACAGCCCTTATAAAAATCCGACCGGGCCTGACAGCGGCACTCTTCGGATAGTTAAAGGCGCCTCATGGAGCAAGCACCCTGAACTGCTCCGCGCTGCGAACAAGGAGCATGTTGAGCCGCCGGCACACTTTAATTGATTCAGCTTCCGCTGCGCCCAAGGTGTGGGCGCTGAGTAGTACCGGTTAAAGAGGTGGTTAGTTGCGCTATTAAACTGAGGGGGGTGCCGTTGTGCCTGATAGGGACGGCACCCTTGGTTGTGAGGTTTTCCGTTTTATTAAGTTAAACTCCGACCAGGTCTTCAAGCGCCTGCAGTTGTTTCGTTTCACCCATGGCAACAAGGGTATCCCCCTGTTTTATAATACTCGTTGAGGTCGGGTTAAATTTCATCTCACCCGACTCCCTTTTTATTGCAACAATTATTATGCCCATTTCCTTTCGTATGCCGCATTCATCAAGACTCCGGTCTACTATATGTGACGTCCCTTTTACTTTAATTTCTTCCATCTGCAGTTCAAGATTCCCGCTCCTTGTAGCAAACTCGATAAAATCAACAACAGCCGGCTTCAACAGTCTGTGGGCAATCCTTTAGCCACGAACCAACACAAATGTTGCGCCCGGTATTCCCTTTACAGGAAAGGAAATGCAACCCCTGTTTTTACGGACCGCCTTCAGCAAGGTATGTTACGGCCTTTCCTATATCATCTTTTTCACCTGTAATGAATACAATATCACCTGGTTCAAAGATGAACTCCGGATCAACGACCGTATGCATCTGAGTCTTGCGTTCAATCGCTATTATTGTGGCGCCTGTCTTTGAACGGAAATCAAGCTCCTTAATGGATTTATTCAAGACCGGGGAACCGGGATGGATTGTAAATGTTTCAATATCCACATGTGACAGAAACGCATATTTATCAAGCAGGTGTTTTCTTGTTGCCACCCCTGCCTGCCTCAGAAG
Source organism: Nitrospirota bacterium (assembly GCA_011040095.1). GTDB lineage: Bacteria > Nitrospirota > Thermodesulfovibrionia > UBA6902 > UBA6902 > BMS3ABIN06. Next base: position 8,263 of record DRDE01000284.1, on the reverse strand, counting down.
CCTGTAACCGTCTTTTCTGATCATATCAATGAAATCGGATATCACATTTCCGGGTGTCTGATACTGGTTGAGGACCCTTGAGAATATCTCGATAGAGGTTTCAAATTCTTCCGGGATGACATCGTCTGCACCGAGCTTGAACAAATCATCCACCTCGGCAGTATAGCGGGTTCTTGCAATTATAAAGAGTCCGGGATTCTGTTTTCTCGCCACCCGTACAATATTCCTGCATGATGCAGGATCTGAAATTACAACTACAAGAATGCGTGCTGCCTCAATACCCAGCCTGTGAAGCACATCGCTCTTTGTCCCGTCTCCATAGTAAATCGGCTCTCCGCGTCTTCTCATATCCCTGATCGTATCAGTGTTTAATTCCAGCACCACATATGGTATGCCCGCCTCTTTCAGAACCCTCGCAAGATTCCTCCCGTTTAAGCCGAAGCCGACAATAATCACATGGCCGCTTCTTTTTTCCGGGAAATCTTCAGTCACTGACAGTTCTTTCATTCTTTCCAGTTTTTTCAATAATTTCAGAGAGCTGAGACGGTCTGACATAACCGGCGCCAGCCGCATTAAAAACGGCGACAGAAGCATGGTTAATACGGATGCAGAGAGGAACCACTGGTAGAACTCGCTTGAAATTACGCCCGCGGCAAGTCCGGCCACGGCAAGCACAAATGAAAATTCACCGACCTGCGCAAGGTTAATGCTGGAGTGTATTGACGTTCGCAGGGGACGTTTCAACAGAAACATGGAAAGGAGTCCGGCTGTTGATTTCAGGAGAATTATACCGCTGACAAGAGAAAGGACCGGCAATATATTGTTTATAAAAAAAGAGATGTCCATGAGCATGCCCACTGATATGAAAAACAGGCCGTTAAAACTGTCCCTGAAGGGCAATATCGCAGACGTTGCCTCATGGGCATATTCGGATTCAGAGATCATGAGGCCGGCAAGAAATGCCCCGAGCGCAAGGGAGAGGCCGAATTCGGATGTAATGAAGGCTATCCCGAAACACAAAATCAGGATTGTAATAACAAACAGCTCGCGGCTGCCTGTATGAACAACCTGATGCAACAGCTTAGGGACAATCCATCTGGATGAAAGCAATACTATCGCAACAATGGCAATGGCTTTTCCGAATGTGAATATTAATTCGTCTATTCCCCCTCCGCCCGACATAACGGGAATAAAAAGCATAAAAGGCACAATACAGAGATCCTGGAATATCAGAATGCCGACGCTGATTCTTCCCTGGGGTGTATCTAACTCCGCCCTCTCGGAAAGCAGTTTCATTACAATTGCCGTACTGCTCAATGCAACCAGGAATCCCGTGAAAATCGCTGTGCCGGGGACTTTCAGCCATTGATACGAAATCAGACCGGCCATGACAACGGTAATAAGAACATAAAGTCCGCCAATGCCGAAGACCTCCAGACGCATTTTCAGGAATCTGGACAGGGAAAATTCGAGACCTATCGTGAAAAGCAGCAGTATTACACCTATTTCCGCAAAGACCTGAATAGTCTCCAGTTCCTTTATAAAACTTAATCCATAAGGCCCGAGCAGCATCCCGCACAGCAGGAAGCCGACAATAGACGGAATCTTCAGCCTGTGCAGGGCGAACACCACTACTGCCGACATTCCAAGGATTATTACGAGGGATTTCAGGAAAACAAGTTCGTGCATAATTAATCAATAGTTTACATTATTTCAGGGAAACTTCAATTGCCACTGCCGTATCCGGAGAAATTCGTGGGTAAGCGCCCGGCGCAACCCGGAAAGAAAAAGGGCTTCACTCAAAGCCCTCACGCAAAATAGCCCTGGAAAAATCCTGAAACGGATCGCCGAATATACTTAGAAATTGCTGGATATCGAGGGAATTACTTCCTTGCCGCGCTCAATTTGATAATTCGCAGTTTTTCAATAAAAACGCCGATAGATGCGACAATAATGCCAAAAGCCAATAAAATTAACCATGAATCGGCGTTAAAGAACAGAAAAGCAAGAGAAGACATCAGGGAGGATAGTATCCAGATTGTCTTTACAACACGACCTTGCGGAATTCCCGACCTGATCATAAGGTGATGTAAATGTGTCTTGTCCGCCCTGAAGGGGGGCCTCTTATTTTTAACTCTGACAATTAAAACCCTCAAGGTGTCAAATATGGGGATTCCGAGGACTATTACCGGCGCCATGGGGTTTATCTTTCCCTGCCCCTGAGTAAGCAGAATGGCCAGAACAGCAAGAGAAAACCCGAGGAACAGGCTTCCCGAATCTCCCATGAATATTCTTGCCCTGGGATAGTTGTATCTGAAGAATCCGAGCGTAGCGCCCAGGTTGGCAAGACTTAGATAAAGGACAGCGCTGTTGCCGCTGATAGAAGCAAAAACGGCAAATGACAGAAAGGCTATGGATGAAACACCACAGGCCAGCCCGTTTAACCCGTCTATCAGGTTAACAGCATTAATAACGCCAAACACCGCAAAAAGAGTGAAGGGGATTCCCCAAAAACCGAGATGCACTTCACCAAAGCCGAACAGGTTCCCTAAGTTTTCAATCCATATACCGGCGCCGAAAATAATAATTGACGCGGCAACCACAGAGAATAGCATTTTTACTTTCCAGTTAGTTCCCCTGACATCATCGATGATGCCGAGTAAAAGCATTAACGCTGAAGCTGAGAGATATGATCCTATAACCCTGTCGACTGAAAAGATAAAAGGTGAGACAAGAAGCACGCTTAATGCAATAGCTACACCGCCGAATTTCGGAGTTGGATCTGTGTGTATATGTCTTTTGCCGGGGAGCGCAACTGCGCCGTTGCTGTTTGCCAGCAATATTATGGACGGTATTGTAACAGATGAAATAATAAATGAAATCAAACAAATAATAAATGGCATAAAAAATAATCCTGTCACTAACATATTGCAAATTAATTATCAGTGTTATTTTCTATGGCAAAGTATATCACGGCAAAAAAATATGTCAATCCATATGGCTTGCCGGCGGCGCGTCAGCGAAATTGCAACCACTGCACGGCCTCATCTATTGAAATACAATGAGAATAAATTCCGATATTAGCCCTGATAGACATGCGGGATGTAAATTTATAAATATAACACCCTGCGGTTTCTGCCGCAGTTCCATATTTCTGTCATTCCGGCTTGTCCGGAATCTTTCTTGTGATCCCGAACAAGTCGAAGGATTCCCGACAAGCGGGAATGACACCGAAATGCCTATTTGAAATATTGATAGCGTAATTAACAAGTTGACTCTGCATTTTGTGTTTAATTATAGTATCAGCGCGTTGCGATCAGACGGCGATAAAGATTGCGGACTGCTGTTGTATCTATTTCAATTATACGCCAAAACCAATCAATAAAAAGGAGGAGAGTTATGAAGAAAGTTTTTGTCTTATTACTTGGCGCATTATTAGTAAGCGCCGGATTAGCGATTGCAAGCGACAAAGCCCACTGGGGATATTCCGGGGAAGAAGTACCGGCCCACTGGGGTGACTTATCCGGGGAGTATGCTGTTTGCGGCAGCGGCAAGAACCAGTCACCGATTAATCTTACCGGCATGATTGAAGCAGACCTGCCGGCCATAAATTTTAATTATAAGGATTCATCATTGCAAGTCGTAAATAACGGTCATACAATTCAGGCAAACTATGCCGGGGGAAGCGCAATCAGGATTGACGGCAAGACTTTCAAGCTCTTGCAGTTCCATTTTCATTCACCCAGCGAAAATAATATTGAAGGCAAGTCCTTTCCAATGGAAGCCCATCTCGTACATGCGGATAACAACGGCAACCTGGCGGTGGTTTCTGTAATGTTCACAAAAGGCAAAGCCAATTCATTAGTCGGCAAAGTCTGGGAACACATGCCGGAAAAGGCCGGCAAGACAAACACTGTGCCGGGCGTGTCCGTCAATATCATGGATATGCTGCCTCAGAATAAAGCCTATTATCGTTTCAACGGCTCGTTAACCACACCGCCCTGCACTGAAGGCGTTCGCTGGTTTGTGCTCAAAGATTCTGTCCAGGTTTCCGCAGACCAGGTAAAGGAATTCTCCTCGGTTATGCATCATGATAATAATCGTCCGATTCAGCCCCGATATGCGCGCCCTGTGATGAAGTAGATTTTTCATTGCCGGTCATTTGATTTGCAACAAACTATCCCCTCCATTTACGGGAGGGGATTTTATTTCCCTCGACTCAGAGCCTTTAAGCCGATGGAGGCAAATCGATGGGTGAACCCACTTTTTTTCTGTCATAAACCTTGTTGCGAAGAGTGCAGGAAAGTCGTAGGGGCAATTCATGAATCACCCCTGCAATATCTTACAATTTAAACTTCCTGAACACCAGTACTGCATTAACCCCTCCAAAGCCGAATGAGTTTGATATCGCGATATTTATATTCCTGTTTATTGCAGAGACAACATAATTCAGATCACATCCCGGGTCAGGGTTCTCAAGATTAATCGTTGGAGTAATGATCCCTTTTTTTATTGAAATTGCCGTTATTGCCGCCTCAACGCCTCCTGCAGCTCCGAGCATGTGGCCTGACATGGACTTGCAGGCGCTTATGTAAACATCATTTGTCCGCCTGCCGAATACTTTCCTGATTGCCTTTGCCTCTGCTGCATCGCCAAGAGGGGTCGATGTAGCATGGGCATTTATGTATTCAACTTCATCTGCATTTACATTTGCATCGTTTAAGGCTTTTTTAATTGCAATCGCCTCGCCGGCGCTGTCAGGCTTTGTTTGATGGAAGGCATCGGAAGATGTCCCGTATCCTGCAAGTTCAGCATAAATCCCCGCGCCTCTTTTTAATGCATGGTTTATCTCCTCAAGCACAAGGATTCCGGCTCCTTCGGCTATCACAAACCCGTCCCTGTCCCTGTCAAACGGTCTGCTTGCCTTTGCGGGTTCATCATTCCTTTTTGAAAGAGAGCCTGATGAACCATAACCCCCGACAGCCATTCTGCACAAAGGCGCTTCCGATCCCCCGGCAATTGCAATATCGATTTCATTATGCCGGATCATTCGATAAGCCTCGCCGATTGCATTGGCCCCGGATGCACAGGCAGTCGATATGCCGAGCGCAGGTCCTTTTATGCCCGACCTCATAGACACATAAGAAGAGGCCATATTTATCGTGCTTGAAGACATCAGGTATGCTGAAAAAGGTTTGCCTTTCAAAAGATGCCTTTCCAGCGCCTTTTCCATACTCGTAATTCCTCCCCTGCTTGAGCCGATGACGATGCCTGCGGGGGCGTATTCCCATATGCCCCCGCTTACCATTCCCGCATCTTCACAGGCCATTAAATAAGCGGCGGCGGCATAGTGAACAAACGGATCAAGCCTGAGAATATCTTTGCCCGGAAGATATTTTTCAGGTTTGAACCCTTTAAGTTCTCCGGCAATCCTGCACGGCAAACCCGAGGGATCAAATTTTGTTATATAGCCGATGCCTGGAATCTTGCCGGTCAAGCTATCCCATGTGGTTTCAATATCATTGCCGAGCGGTGTCAGGACTCCGATACCGGTGATTACGATTCTTCTCATTGCGTGGTTATATTACCATAAATCATTTATGGAAAATTTTGCATTCAGGCGGTATTATACATAAATGTCCATGTCAGGGACTGCCGTATGACTTTTCAGAAACCGGGGAATTAATGTGACAAAATCAAAAAGCGGTTCCAGTAAAAAACTGAGCCACATCGACAGAGAAGGCAAGGCAGCCATGGTCGATGTCGGCAATAAACAGGAAACCCTGAGGGAGGCTGTTGCTACAGGCGCTGTTTATATGAAAAAAGAAACACTGGATATTATAACCGACAGGAAGATCGCAAAAGGCAATGTCTTTGGTGCGGCGAGGCTTGCAGGCATTATGGCGGCCAAAAGAACCTGCGACCTCATACCGTTATGCCACCAGCTTAATCTTTCATCCGTTGCCGTTGATTTTAAAGTTGACGGGAAGAACAAGAGAGTCGATATAGAGGCAAAGGCTAAATGCAGAGGACGGACCGGGGTGGAGATGGAGGCATTAACCGCGGTCTCGGTTGCAGCCCTTACGATTTATGATATGTGCAAGGCCGTGGACAGGGCAATGGTTATCTCCGACATCAAGCTCATGGAAAAACGGGGCGGCAAAAGCGGGGAATGGAAGAGGTAGAATTTTAAAGGCTGTACTGCACCCCAACTTAATCATCTACTCCTTTGTATGTCATTCCCGACCCCGATCGGGAATCCAGGGGGAAGAGATAAAAAAAGAACCGGATTAAAACAGGTATTGAGCAGAATAGAGCCGATACTGTCACAATAAAAGATTCGATCCCAAGCCCTCAGCCCCTTTTTTGGTGAAGATGTAAATTTTCAAAAAAGAAAAAAACTGCATTGGAATTTTTTATGAATATTGATAGGATAACACATTAAACACTCATGTCTTAAAGGATGGCATCATGGCTGATACAGGACAACCACTGGCAGAGGTCTTCGGTCACTTGACTACAGATCACTCTGGAAAGGCGAATCGATACCGTTCCCGTCGTTTATGCCCCTTTAACAATAAGGTTCCGAATTGTACAAAAGATAAAGCGAAAAACCCTCTTGGCGTCTGTTCAATTTATCATGAAAATCAACTGGTCATCACCTGTCCGATCCGGTTTCGCGAGGACTGGATTATAACCGATGACGCAGCCGGCTTTCTTTTTAAGGAGACGACAAAATGGAGCGCCCTTACAGAGGTGCGATTAAATGATTCTCTCTGGAAGTCCGCCGGAAATATCGATGTCGTACTGGTCGCTTATGATGACAATGGCAAGGTATATGATTTCGGCGCCCTTGAAATCCAGGCAGTATACATTTCAGGGAATGTGCGCGAACCGTTTGAACATTTCATGAAAGATCCACAAAGCCGGGCTTCGATGAATTGGTCGAAAGAACCCAACTATCCCCGGCCTGATTACCTTTCATCGTCCCGGAAGAGGCTTGTCCAGCAGCTCCTTTCCAAGGGTGGCATTCTTCATAATTGGAAAAAGAAGATAGCGGTGGCATTGAACAAGAGTTTCTTTGCAACTTTACCCAAACTTAAAAAAGTATCCAAATCCAAAGCTGATATTGCATGGTTTATCTATGATCTGGAGTTGATAAAGGAGAAGGGACAAGAACCGGAAAGATATACACTCAAAAAAGTGGATGAAGTATTCACCGGCTTTGAGACGGCCCTTCTTTCTATTACAACGCCGTCACCCGGAAAAGTTGAGGATTTCATGAGGCTGCTTCAGGAAAAACTGGAAGACTGCATAGAGACACCCCCTGTAAACAAAGTTATAGAGAGGCCGTTTAAATGACTGTACGCAGGCAAGCTGTGCTATATCCGGAGTTATCAGAGATAATAGAAAAGCCGAAGCCGGTCAATGTGGCTTCTGTTCCTCAGCGAAGCCCTTTCCGGTATCCGGGTGGGAAAACCGGGTTTGTGCCGACATTCAGAAGCTGGATTGCGCATATGCATTCTAAGCCGGATATTCTTATTGAACCCTTTGCCGGCGGAGGGATTATCAGCCTTACCGCACACTGCCGGCGGGAAGAAAGCAGGCAAACGTTTGTACAAACATTATGATGTCGACCATGAACGATTGTTTGAAGTATGTGAGACATTAAAGGGTGATTTCTTAATTACATATGATAATTCGGAAGAAGTTAAGACAATGGCCCGGCGTCATGGATTTCAAATGTGTCTGATACCCATGTCCAATACACATCATGCAACAATGGAAGAACTTGTAATCGGCAGAGATTTATCATGGATGGACAGATTCCCGGCAGTTCATGAACCTGATGCCGAATATGGTAATAGTTCAGCCCCTTAAGGGGCAAATATCCGTTGACAAGACAATTATAGCAGAGAAGGGGTAGGGATACTTGATCTAAAAGCTGTAATAGCATCAACGAGGAATTCAAGAAGATGCCTTCTTTGTAGCCAGCATGTGCGAGTAGCGGTTAACAAGCGTGAAGTGAGGACAGCGCCGTTATCACTTCTATTTCCAAAACATATTTTACGCCATTGGACAGCGGGTCTGATGCCTCTTTCAGCCAGATTATTTGTTGGCTCCACACCTTCATGGAAGATAAAGGGGAAGAGGTTGTCAAGCTGTTTCAATAATTTACGCGATAGAGTGCGGACGCGCCTCTCCTGTGAATCTTTATAAGCTTTAAGATGCCTTTCTATAGCCAGCCTCACCGGTTTTGTTT
>DRDE01000283.1 GCA_011040095.1 Nitrospirota bacterium | reverse complement strand
TCGGCTATATGTCCGGGAGACGGCCCTATCTCATGAGTCTCCCGGATTACCGCAGCCTGCTTGAGGCCGTAATCTTTGGCAAAGTATTTAAACGCAGGGTGAAAAGCAACAAACCGCTTCGACTTCCACGTTCTGATCTCATCTTTTATTTCCCTGTCCAGGTCTTCAAGACGCCGGATATATTCAGCGGCATTTTTTACATACAACTCACTATTGCCGGGATCGGCTTTTACTAAAGCATCCCTTATGTTTTTCACCTGGATTACGGCATTTTCCGGGGAAAGCCATATATGAGGATCATTATCAATAATTCCGACACCAATACTTGTATCAACAACAATCAATTTTTCTTTGCCCGTATGTCCGGACTCCCTGATCTCCTCAACAGAACTCGTCAGTTTTTGCAGCCATGCTTCCAGGTTAACACCATTAATAATAAGTATCCGGGCTTCCGCAACCTTTTTCACGTCTTCCGGACTCAAAGAGCGCTCATGGGGTCCGGCGCCTGAAGGCAAAAGATTTTCAACACTTGCCAGGTCGCCGGTGATGTTTTTTGTGAAGCTGTAAAGAGGGGGAATGGTTGTAAGGATTTTCAGTTTCGCATCAGCCCGGGGGACAGGCCGGTTGCAGGCAAAAACACTAAAAAACAATAAGAGAACCGCCGGAGCTGTCAAACGATTAAATGTAATCACGGATAAAATTATACCATAATAGTTCAAGCAAGAAAGGTATCGGGTCTTGACAGGTCTTGACACTTTACAAAGCACGGTTAAACTGTGGGGGGGGGAGATATAAACTTCTTTCACGGGAAGGGCATTAAGGATAGAATGCCCCGGGGCGCTGTATCAGATAACAATCCGGGGGGATGAAAGAAGAAAGATTTTCAGAGACAAAACAGACAGAACGACTTTTCTCAATATCCTCAGAGATTATCATGACCGGTTTGGAATACTACTGCACAGCTATGTCCTGATGGACAACCACTATTTAGAGTCTGTGTATAAACTGCTGTTTTTTATTTTTGTCATACCCGAAGTCTGTAGTCGGGTATCCGGAATTCACTGAAAAGACTGGCCCCCTGTGTCAGGATAGATGTCGCCTCAAGAAATAAAAAGAGGGAGCGGAGAAAAGGCGACAGATGGAAAAAAATCAGTGCACTTGCAAACAAGAATATAGAGATCTCAAATTGGCTTTGTGTTGGAATTAATAATTCTGGTGGACTTTGTGATAATGATAATTCTTGGGCACAAAAAACAGAAGAAATAATATCACAACAGATCAATCAATATCTTGATCTTCAGCAAGCATGTAAAGCTATCTCATGCCATCATTCAAATAATAAGTGGTTTATCATTATTGAATTCGGAAATCCGTTTGTTGGGCATTTTTTTTAAATTATAGATGAACGACTGACTCTTTCAATCTGAAAGGTTTAATTGTTTTTAACAGGAGTTTTTATGGTCCGCCGGCTTCTGCCGTGGCATGCAAACCTGAAAAAGCGACAGGTCAGATCACCGAAGATTTATTTTCGCGACACAGGTCTGTTACATCATCTTTTGGGCGTGCGGTCGAAGAAGGAATTACTTGGTCACCCCAAGAGCGGTGCGTCATGGGAGGGATATGTAATTGAGGAAACAATTAAATCTACAGAGCCGGATGAGGTCTATTACTGGGCGACCCACGGCGGAGCAGAGATTGATCTGGTGATGGTAAAAAACGGGCGCATGCTGGGTGTGGAGTGCAAGCGCATGGATGCGCCGAGGATTACGCCATCAATGCGTACGGCCCTTGAAGACTTGAAGCTTGAGCAGATTGCCGTTGTCTATCCCGGTACGAAACGATATGCTGTGGGCGAGCATATTGCTGTGGTACCGCTGGACGCTGTAGCGGAGGGAATGAAGGGACTGTTCCCTGAAATATAATGGAAAGGAGAGCCGTAATGCCGATTTATGAATTCTATTGTGAGAAATGTAACACGGTTTATAAGTTTCTGTCGCGAACCGTCAATACTGAAAAAATTCCTGATTGCCCGAATTGCAAGGATATTAAATTAAGGCGCCGGATGTCTCTTTTCGCTGCCGTGTCAGGCAAAAAAGAAGAAGGTATGGATGCCGGCATGCCGCCGGTTGATGAGGCTAAGATGGAAAAGGCGATGAACATGCTGGTCAAAGAAGCGGATAAAATCAATGAAGACGATCCGCGGCAGGCAGCTAATTTAATGAGAAAACTCACTGATGCAACAGGAATGAAGATGGGAGCTGGGATGGAGGAAGCACTGAACTGCCTTGAGCGGGGAGAAGACCCTGAAAAGATCGAACAGGAGATGGGCGGCTTGCTTGAAGGAGAAAAACCTTTTACAATTGAAGGCCGGGGCAAAAAGGGCAACAGAAAAACTCAGCATAAGATAGATGAGACATTGTATCTTGACAGTGCTAAGTTTTCTAAGCAGCATGCAACTTCCAATCCGGCATAAGGTCGGGGTCAGCGTTATCAGCGATGAATTTCTCGAGGGGATGGTCTATATTGCTGCCCAAGAGAAATTCAGGAAGGCTTGACCGCAGGGCATAAGAGACAACCATCTCGGAAGGGGGCAAGTTTTTTTTCATAGTTCTCAACCAACTGCGAAAAGAGCTCCAGACGAGGGTTCCAAAATTAATAGACAGGTGTAGAAGTAATCCCTGAGCGATACAACCGATCTGAACGTAACAATGATAAGCCCTGATTTTTCTTTTCACCAGCCTTCTGTAGTCTTTGGAGGTTTTGTGCAGATGTTGATTGCCGGAGACCCTTTTCAAAGGAGACATAGCCTTCATCCAGAAATGGTAAGCATAAGTACCCAGAGTCCTGACAGCCTGTTTAAAAGCCACCTCGATTTTAAATCTATAGCCGTAAATAGAGATAACCTTCAGAGGGTCAAGATCAAGCATAGTAGTCATGAGAACAATCTTGCCCCGCACG
>DRDE01000282.1 GCA_011040095.1 Nitrospirota bacterium | reverse complement strand
GTGAAGGCCGTTGAAGGTATTGCACTTCATGTAGTGGGGGAGCTTGGCAGCCTGCCCAATCCCGGATACAACCGTAAGCTGGTGCGGCTCGATCTCAAGCTCTACAAGGGCTTCCTTGAGGGTGTTTAAAATAGGGAAATTCCCGCATCCAGGACACCACGCAGGTGTCTGTCCCTCATAACTTTCCAATGTGGGCATATAGTTCTCCTGAAAGGCCTTCCAGTGTAAAAGGCCTTCCGTCGTATTTGTTAATCCCTGCATTGAATCTGTATCCTGTCTCCGCCCGCATAAGGCGTGAAAACTGTCCGGTGGCATTGTTCTCTATACACAGGGTGAGCTTTGCATTGCCCAGGATGCTCAGGTAATCAAATCTTTCAAGTGAGGGAAACGGGTGGAGTTCGCTGAAATGAAGCATTGCAATTGAATAATCCCTTGAAAGCACGTCAACCGCCTCTTTCATCACCCCATAGGTTGAGCCCCAACCAACAACCACTATATCCGGACGGTCGCTGCCGTACAGAAACGGTGGCTCCATCTCCTGCCTGATCAGGGGCAGCTTCTTCAACAGCCTCTTTTGCGTCATCTTTATCCTTGTTTCAGCATCTTCTATCATATGCCCCTCTTCATCGTGCTCATCACTGTCTGTCACTATTATGTGTCCTGACTCTCCAGGGACAGCCATCGGGGATATCCCGGTCTCCGTCAGTCTATGGCGCTTATAAACAGAGATGCCTTCAAGTGTTTCGTTCCTCAACCTGTAGTCATTATGCCTTAATCTGCCGGTATCAAACCCATTGAGAGTCCATTCGGTATCGGCAAGATACTGGTCTGAAAGGATAAACACGGGTATCTGATACTTCTCAGCCAGGTCAAAGGCCTTATTCGTGAGGTAAAAAGCCTGCTCCGGGGTACCTGGGGCAAGGACAACCCTTGCAAACTCGCCATGCCCTGCGTGGAGGACAAAGAGGAGGTCAGCCTGCTCGGTCCTTGTGGGCAGGCCGGTTGCCGGTCCCGGCCTCTGCACCTCTGCGATTACAATCGGAGTCTCCGTCATTGCAGCAAGGGAGAGGCCTTCAACCATCAAGGCAAACCCACCACCTGAACTGCCGGTCATTGCCCTTGTGCCGGCAAAAGAAGCGCCCAAAGCCATATTGATTGCAGATATCTCGTCCTCTGCCTGCTCTACGACTATCCCGTATTTTTCGGCCTTTGAGGCAAGGAAGACCATAATGCCCGTTGACGGGGTCATGGGATATGCCGAGTAGAACCTGCATCCACTCATAAGTACGCCAAGGCCTGTTGCCTCGTTGCCGTTAATGAGCATAAGGGGGGGTTCCCCCGGTTTTGGAACTGCGAAGTCACACCTGGTGCAAGTTTTTACAGCATGGTCGAATCCCGCCCTTGCCGAGGTAATGTTTTTCCCGGTAATCTCTTCTCCCTTTTTCCTGAACCTTTCCCGGATAATATCTTCAAAGATGGTCAGGTCCATACCGAGCATTCCCAGCACTGCACCGGTTGCCACTGTGTTTGCCATGATCCTGTTACCCCCGGCCTCGACAGCGATCGCCTCAAAGGGTATATTTGAAAATTCCGGGGAATCAAAGCCCTTTTTTATAAAGGCGCCATCATAAATAATTATTCCTTTTTCACTGAGGGCTGCTTTGTGGGTCTCTATAGTGTTGAGGTCAAGGGCGATAAGGATATCGACCTTTTCCCTCGAAGACATGACCTCTTTGTCAGAGAAGCGTATCTGGTAGAAATTATGCCCTCCCCGTATGCGGGACATATAGTCCTGATGAGTAAAGACATGGAATCCTGAGCGCGAGAAGACCTTTGCAAGCACTCCGCCTATTGTCTGAAGCCCCTGACCTGCCTCTCCCCCTATCCTGATCGTATAATCCATAAAGACCGCCCCTCATCATATAGATGACTTATGACTGAGTTTCTATGCTTCCCTCCACGGTGAGAACAGCTATTTGATAGTATATCACCTTTTGAACTGTCGGGCAATAAAAAAAGGTCTGATGCCACAGTATCTATATTTTCAAATTCCGCCTCACAACATTTTTTAAACTGCTGATCTGTCATAGACTACCTCTCCTTCCCTCATAACAATACTTTTAAGTTTTGTCGCTTTGCCTGAAATATCGCGAGGGCAAAAAGGTCATAAGCAAGCATATATCCGCAAAGAAGTTGGAGGGAATAGTAGACTTCCGGGGTCAGCCATTGAATCGTGAACATGCCCAGCAAAGGGTAGCGTATACTAACGGGTGAAAGACCCGTGATGGTAAAAGCCGGAGCCATGTAGCTTTGATGGCAGGTGGTGATGGAAACGTAACCATGTGAAGCCCATCGACAAAGTTCGCTGAAGGCGTGTGAGCAAATATCCGGGTTGTAACAAACGTGAACGCAGAAGCAGCCTCGTAACAAGGCATATATTCACTCCCGGAGTTCCAAAATAATTAAGTGAAGTCAGGCAGGTAAAACCGTTCAACTAAAAGTCTCTCCTTTTAGGTACAAACAACTTGACAAACAGTGTAATACAATGTAAACATAAATATATGGTCTTTTATGAAAAGGATATTAAAAAGGCTGTAAAGAGAGAGAGCTTACCAAAAGAAATCTTCAAGAGGTTTAATAATATTTTCATTGCATTAGATATGACTAATGACTTGGGACTTTTTGACATAAAAAAACTAAAATCTTCGGAAAAAAGGGCCTACTATCGTTTACGGAAGGGTAAGTATAGAGCGATATTTTATATAGAGGACAAAAATTACTACGTTATCTCTATTGCTAAAAGGGAGGAGGTATATAAAAGATGGGAGTGATATCTGTCAGGTTGAATAAAGAGGAAGAAAAAATCTTAAAAGTGTTATCCGAGAATTTGGGTGTTGATAAATCAACCTTAATAAAGAAATCAATATTTGAACTATATGAAAACCTGGTGGATATGGAGATAATCGAGAAGTTCGAGGAAAAAGAGAGGAAAGGAAAGGTGTCTTTTATTACTGCTGAGGACATTTAAAATTATTAAGGCATCTCTATGGTGTGGTCTATGGATCAAACACCATTGTTTTGGGTGCAATACATCTCCTCGGCGTTTATCGAACTCCTGACGAGCGGACCGGAAGCAACAAAGCCGAAGCCGGGCTCAAGGGCTGTCTCCCGGTACCTGTCGAATACCTCTGGATATACTCGATAACAGGCAGATTCTTCCTTCCCGGCCTCAGAGAACCCCAACCTCTTTAGGAAAACTTTTAGAGTATAGGTGAAACATTCAATGAAAAACCGGCTTGGCATTCTTCTTTTCTGCCTGTTCGTGGTCATGATCGGTTACGGGCTGACACTGCCGGTGCTGGCATTTTACATTGAACGGCTGGCATTGGCTGAGGGCGCCACAGCTCAGAAGGCATATATTCACGTTGGTCTTTTGACCGGAGTTTTCGCACTTATGCAGTTTTTTTTCGCTCCGCTCTGGGGCAGGTGGTCGGACCGGATCGGCCGCCGCCCGCTTTTTATGATCGGATTGAGTGGCTACGCTGTTTTTATGGCGCTCTTTGGTATAGGAACAAATCTGTTTGTTCTCTATGCTGCCCGTATTCTGGGGGGCATTCTTTCAGCAGCCGTATTGCCGACTGCGAGTGCCTATGTTGCGGACCTCACTTCAGAGACAGAGCGCGGGAAGGGGATGGCATGGTTGGGTAGCGCTATCGGACTGGGCGTGGTCACTGGTCCGGCATTAGGCGCATACCTGTCGCGGCTGGACTGGCACATGGAATATCGTTTCGGCCGTTTCTTTGTTAATGATTTTTCAATACCGTTTTTTGCAGCAGCTATCCTTGCGGTTATTGCTTTATTGGCAACCATGCGTTTTTTACCTGAATCAATCCGGATGCCGGGCCGTGAACCACATCAGAAACAGTCTCCAAACAACAGCGCATCACACCCTGATATAGGCTGGAAGGTTATACGCAAATCATTCCTTGATCTGCTTGTATTATCTTTTCTCGGTTATTTCGCTTTATCCCTGTTTGAAGGCACATTTGCCCTGCATGCACAGAGGATGATGAATTTCGGGCCGTCAGAGATGGGCCTTGTGTTTATGGTATGCGGGTTTATTATGGCTGCCGCTCAGGCCGGAGTGGTAGGCCGGTTCATCGGCAGGGTTGGTGAAATGCCCATGTTGTCGCTTGGTTTCGGACTCATGGGGAGTGCCCTGATTTTGTTGATGACAGCGCAGACCATGACGTTTATTCTCTTTTACGTAGTCTTATTTGCGCTTGGCATGGCCGCTCTTAATCCGGGCCTGGCATCACTGGTAAGTAAACGCTCCGGTAAACACGCCGGAGCTGCACTTGGCCTGCAAAGCGCCGCCAATAGCCTTGGACAGGCCGCGGGCCCGGTGGTAGGAAGCATTTTGTTCACATGGAATATCCATCTGCCGTACCTCCTGACTGCAGTGCCGCTCATTGTAACTGCAATAATTATGGGAAGAAAATACCTGGCCGGAAAACAGGGCGACTCCGGTCTCCGCTCTTGGATTTCTAAATGAGGCATCTATTCCCTTTGGGATTGTTTTTTGATGAGGCAATACGAAAAGTTATTGCGGATAAACCTGATGACATCCGGCTCAGATCTTGCCTGCCTGTCCTGTTGGAATTTATTTACAGCAATAAGGACAGGCCTTTTTCATAGATCGCTGTACAGCTATTTTCCGGGCTTCCACACTAATTCTGTCCCATGTCAGGGCAGACCCCTGCCATCCTTGCCAACTCCCGCACATAGATTCCTCCTCTTTTAAGAAGATATGATCCGGTTACTATTATAAGGTAGAATAAAAATGATACAAAATGGTAATTAATATGCTATTATTGACAATACCTTGCAAAACAGCCTGGCTAATTACTTGAGGAGGGTATTTTGACATGCTGATTGAATTTAACGTTACAAATTATCTCTCTATTCGAGAGCAGACGACATTGAGTCTGGTCAAAGCAAAAAGTGAGGAACTAAAAAGTACGAACACCTTTGTCCCTGAAGCCCCCGTAACGCCTGAGCTACTGCGAAGCAGTGCACTCTATGGCGCCAATGCAGCAGGTAAGTCCAACTTCATTAAAGCATTACAGTTTATGAGGGGGCTCGTAATACGTTCTGCTAAGGAAAGCCAAGCCGGAGAAAAGCTGGCCGTTACGACATTCTTACTTGACGAAACAAGCAAAAAAAAGCCCAGTGAATTTGAGGTGACTTTCGTTAGCCAAGGGGTTCGCTATCAGTATGGATTTGCGGTAACGCAAGAGCGAATTATTGAAGAGTGGCTACTGGCTTATCCCAAGGGTCGTCCACAAAGATGGATTGAGCGAGCCTATGATGAAAAATCGCAGGCTTATGTATGGGGAAAAATGGAGAAACTTTCAGGACAAAAGCAACTATGGCAAGCTGCAACACGCTCTAATGCATTGTTTCTTTCTACGGCTATTCAACTAAACAATCAACAGCTAACACCTGTATTCGAATGGTTTTCTTCAACGCTTCATGTTGCTGGTATCGGTGCTTGGAGCCCGAGGTTCTCTATTAAATTATGTGAAAATATAGAAACAAGAAATAAAATTATTAGTTTTCTAAAAGGCGCTGATGTCGATATTGATGATATTCAACTTGAAAAAGAAAGGTTTAATAAGGAAAACCTGCCGGACGATATGCCGGATGAATTCAAAAAGCAAATCGAAGAAGAATTCGGGGACAAGCCTATTGTAAATGTTAAAACAGGCCACTCCCTGACGAGCGGGAAAAAGGTTCTGTTTGATATTGCTGATGAATCTGACGGCACGCAGAAAATTTTTGCACTCGCCGGACCATGGATAGATACACTGAAGAATGGTTATGTGCTTGTTATTGATGAGCTACACGACAATTTGCACCCATTAATGGTGAAGTTTCTTATCAACCTCTTTCATTGTAGGGAAACCAACCCAAAAAATGCACAACTCATCATTACAACACACGATACATCTATCCTTAACCAGGAAATGTTTCGTCGAGACCAAATCTGGTTCTGCGAAAAAGACAAGGAACAATCATCAAAACTCTACCCACTGACAGACTTTAGCCCACGCAAAGGTGTGGAAAATCTGGAGCGAGGTTATCTGGCAGGTCGCTATGGCGCATTGCCTTACTTGAAAAATGTAAAAATGGCAATGGGGTGTTGAGTGGCAGCGATGACCTTTTTCACAAACGCAAAG
>DRDE01000281.1 GCA_011040095.1 Nitrospirota bacterium | reverse complement strand
TCTTACCCCGGGAAGTATTTTATTGAAATCACTTAAATTTTTTATCTTCTTTTTATTGATTTCCTGAATCACATCGCCTTTTTTCAACCCGGCATCCCCGGAAGCGCTGTAGGGATCAACCTTGATTATAACAACACCTTTTTCACTCCTTGAGAGTCCGAGCTGCTTGGCTATGTTGCTTGTAAGGTTCATAACGCTGAAGCCGGCAAGCGCATTTTCCTCTACGGATAAATTCTTTTCAGACTCCCCCGGAAGCGACCGGGCTATATCTATGGGAAATTCCGTAATAGTTGCTTGCAGAAAAGAGGTCTTGCGGTCCCGCAGAATTTTCAGCTTTATCCTGCTCTCTATTTTACTGCGGGCCACAATGTTTCTCAGTGTCGCAACATTTTTAATTTTTTTGCCGTTAACCTCAACAATCACATCCCCCCTTTTTAAACCGGCCTTTTCAGCAGGGCTGCCTTCAAATATATCCGTGACAAGCGCGCCCGTGGATTTTTTGAGGCCGAATTCCCCGGCAAGCTCCGGAGTCAGGTTCTGTATTGTCACCCCCAGCCATCCGCGGGTAACTTTGCCTTCTGATATAAGCTGTTTCATGACGGATCCGGCCATATTACTTGGAACCGCAAACCCTATGCCCTGATACCCCCCTGTTCTTGAAAAAATCGCCGTATTTATGCCGATAAGCTCCCCCTTTATATTTACAAGCGGTCCCCCGGAATTGCCGGGGTTTATGGCTGCATCGGTCTGGATAAAATCTTCATAATCCGCGATGCCTACATTTGCCCTGCCCAGGGCGCTTACTATCCCCATGGTAACGGTATGGCCCAAACTATAGGGATTTCCGAATGCAAGCACAAACTCGCCTACCTGGAGTTCATCCGAATTACCCCACTTTATTGCCGGGAGGTTTTTAGCGGATATTTTTATGATCGCAATGTCCGTCTTCGGATCCGTGCCGATAATCCTGCCCGTGTAATTCTGCTGGTCAAACAAAGTCACCTTTATCTCATCAGCCTTTTCCACAACATGATTGTTCGTTATGATATACCCGTCGGAAGAGACTACGACTCCTGAACCGAGGCTCTTTTCTTTCCACTTTTTCGGCATCTTGAATGATTCAAAAAAATCACTGAAAGGAGTGTCGAGAAAATCTGAAAAAGGCGTGGCGTTTTTATTTACAACGGTCTTTGTAGTGGATATATTGGCAACAACCGGACTTATAACTTTGACTATATTTGAAAAGGCTGCGCCGTCACCCGCAAGCTCTTTGGGCAGTTGAAGATTGTATGTATATACAGGAGAAGCCGGTTTAGTTGAAAAGACATCTGTGCGGTCTCTGATTAAGTAACCTGACATTAATGCAATAATTACCAGGAAAAAGAGCGTTATTTTCTTCATTGTTCTAAATTATACCCTTGTTATGCGAGCTTGTAAACCAGATATTATAACACATCCAAATAATAATATAAGTAAATAATGAAGAATTTATGAATGATCCAGGCATGAAGAATATCTCACCGGGAATCGTGCTGTGGTAAAAATTCCAGGGGAAGCAAGTTTTTTAAATATCAATTTCCATCAAATCCTCAGCCAGCGCGATATCCCCGTCAAAAGTCTCTTTGCTTTCTCCTGTTCTTTCAGCATCAGGCATATCAGCGGGATAGAGGTGAGACAGGAGCAGCTTCCCGGCTTTTGCCTTTTGCGCAACAAGGCCGCACTCTTTGGCGCTTAAATGGCCCTTTGCCTTCATGGAGACAGGGAACGAACAGTCTGTAACCAGGAGGTCGGTATTTTGCGCAAGCGCTATCAGGCCCTGATCATAATCCGCATCACCTGTAAACACGATGGATTTGCCCCGGTGTTCAAACCTGTATGCAATGCTGTCACTGGAATGGACGGTCTTTGCGGTAAAAATATGAAAAGGCCCGAAATCGAACTTGTCCCGACTTTCTATTGTCCTGATAAAAAACCCCCCCGGCCTTCCCAGTACCGGGGCAATTGCCTTTTCATAATATGCCATGAATTCCCTGGGGCCGAAAATAAAGAGATCTTTCATCCTCCTGAATTTCGGGGTGGCAAGCAATGCGTGGATCAAGGGCATGAGATCAGCGAAGTGGTCGGGATGTCTGTGGGTAATAAAGACGGCATCGATATCCCTGTAACTCTTCCGGGCCCTCTCAAGCTGTAGAAGCGTTCCACTGCCGCAATCTATAAGAATCCGGGCGCCTTCCGCCTCTATGTAATATCCGGGGGCATTTCTTTTCAAAGAGGGCACACATGTCCCGCTTCCCAATACGATCAGTTTCATAATATATGGAAATATTATACCCAAAATGTAACTATTCAGGCAGGCACAAAGGCACAAAGTGAAAAAAAGGATGAAAAACTTTTCTTGTATTTCTGTAACCCTTTGTGTCTATGTGCCTTTGCCGCTTTGCACCTGAGTAGTCACCTGATTATTAATGTATAATATTTGAAAATTTATTGATCAATCTTCCAGGAGGCAGCCCATGATACTTGAAAACATAACAATGGCCGAATTTAAAAAACACCTGAAAAAAACCAGGACCATAATTTTCCCGTTCGGCACTGTGGAGGAACACGGCAACCACCTGCCGCTGAATACGGACACATTAATTGTTTATGAAATATTAAAACGTGTTGTTAAAAAGACAAAGGTATTCCTGGCGCCTCCTGTTTATTACGGTGTCTGCACAACCACCAGCCAGCATCCCGGCACAATCGGCATTACTCCTGCAACGCTCAGGAGGCTGTCATATGACATTGTGAGAGATGCTTACAGGAAAGGACTCAGGAATTTCCTGCTTATCACAGGCCACGGCGGGGGCCTTCACTCATCAGCTATGAAAGAGGCGGCTGAGAACCTGGTAGAAGAACTGGATGGGATAAAATTAGCTGTTATCTGTCCCTATGATATCCTGTACAAAGAACTCTCCGAACTTGCAGAAACCCCGAATGATTCACATGCAGGCGAGATTGAGACTTCACTCGTTCTCGCCCTTGCCCCTGAACTTGTGAAAGGACGGTCAAAAGAGGAATATCCGAAATTGCCGAAGCCTTTTATCGTAAAGAACAAGGTTAAATACTGGCGCGGGGGTGTATGGGGGAACCCCGAAAAGGCAAGCAGGGAAAAAGGGGAAAGGGCAATTAAATTTATTGTTGATAAGATAGTTGAAATTATTGATCAGGCGGAACGGGGAAAGATCAAGTAACCGTTTACGGTTATTTGAATAACCGGTAGTTATTTTGGCTCAGGGCTCGCCGGGGATGATTTGCCGCAGGGCAGTTCATTTTCGACTGAAAGAGATTATGGTAAAATATAGCATTCACTGAAAGTTATATAATGGAGGTTCGGCATGTGTGTTGGTGTACCCATGCAGATTGTAGAAATCAACTATCCTTCGGGAGTTGCCGAGGCCAAAGGGGTTAAACGGAAAATCGGTTTACAGCTTTTGCCTGAAGATTCACTTCAAACCGGTGATTACGTCATAATTCATGTGGGTTTTGCAATAGAAAAAATCGACAGGAAACATGCTGATGAAATATGGGAATACCTCGATGAAATCCTGAGAGTGATGGACAAGGAAGACGAAGGTGCATGAGGTATCCATAGTACTTGGAATGGTTGATGAACTCATGAAAATAGCCGGGGAAAATGATGCTAAAAAAATAATAAACGTAAAATTAAAAATAGGGAAAATGTCCGGCATTGTTGCGGATTCCCTGAAGTTTGTCTTTGATGCAATTAAACCCGAACACCCCATGCTCTCTTCGGCTGAAATTATAATAGAAGAAATTCCTTTAATATATGAATGCAGTGATTGCAGGACTGCTTTTAATACGGACGACATATACTTTCCATGCTGCCCGGACTGTGAATCGTATAATTTAAAAATTTTATCAGGCGAAGAACAGCATATTGAAAATGTGGAGATTGAAACATAATATCCGCGCCCCCCTCTCC
>DRDE01000280.1 GCA_011040095.1 Nitrospirota bacterium | reverse complement strand
GAGCCCTTTGCCTCTCTTGGTGACGGTATGTACTCGAAAACCTTGCAAATCGACTGTTTCTTTGATTATCTGTTCAACCAGCATGAGTTCCTCTTTAGATAGATTTTTGGAGTGAAGACCTTTATCTATCTAAAAGAACTCATGCTTTTTAATTTGTTAAGCTATTTTTACGCACCGATTTTTGCGAAGAACCTTTTATTATTATCGACAATTGTTTAATTTCCCGCGAGTGATTATAAAAATCATAAAATGACCCTCACTGCCGGATCAGTCCACCTTGAGCTATAGGGTCGTTATCATACGTTATTTTGTAAAGTTTTTAAATAACAATCCAAGCCGTCAGTTATTTCCTTCCAGTTGAATTGGAGCGCCTCCTGCCGGATTCTGGTGCTGTCATACGTTTTCAGCTTGGATGATAATTCAACAAGGCCTTTATAAAAACCTTCCGGGGAATCCTCCGTGAGGACGCCATTTGAATCATTAATCACAAGCCTATTTTCCGATGTGGCCGTACCGATTACCACAAGACCGGACAAAAGGTACTCAAAGGTTTTTGTGGCAGGCTGCACATCGTAATAGTCAGTCATGGGGATATACGACACGCCGATATTGTGGGTGTCAAAATGTTCTTGCAATTGATCATGCATGAGCCAACCCAGAGTATGCACAATATTTCCCAGGCCACATTTTTTAACCAATTTCTTGATCAACTCTGCTTCATGATTGAGACCTTCGCCGATAATAGTGAATTTAATAGGAATTTTTTGCTTGTATTCCCTATAAAATCTGGCAAAGCCTTCGACGGCCTTGTCTATATTTCTATTGTACAGTGAGCCGACGTACAGCAGGTCGAGACGGTCATAGTGCTTTTCCGTATGTGAGATTACGTCCGCACCCAAAGGCAGGATGGTTGCCCGTTGAGCAAGGCCAATTTTGACCGCAAGACTTTCTGATATGATAGTAATATTGCGAAAAAATCTACACTCAAACTTCAGGTCAAGATCCTGAATATATCTCTTGACCCTGCTCTTATCATCAGAGCCGGTGCGGATATCCAGAACAATGGGGTTATGACGACGTAGCAGGCGGATGATAATACTGATGCCTTTGAAATATTTAAGGAATATAATCGTGCGGTTTGAACCTGTTTTGTCAAGAATTATCCGGAGTATCCGGAGTATCCGGATAATTCTGAAAAGTCCGCCTGACCTGCCAACATACTCCACCTGTACCCCGGCAAGCTCGATTTTTGCCTGCCCGTGATCCCAGCCGATATAGGAAATATTATACCTGTCCCGCAGATACTTACAGTAATAGTAAGTGTCTATGTGGTAACCGAATTGCTCTGAATTGATGATGACGAGATCAGATCGACTCCGGCACATGCTTGATATCCTTTGTTATACTTGCGGGTATATTGATTCTGTCATAATCTGCCTGGACTGTAGCCAGAAAGAAGGCCAAGGTAAAGCTGAAGAAAAAAGAAGTCAAAGTAAACGCGTAGATCGATAGCAGAATCAAAGAGAACAGTAATAAAATAAAAATGTTTTTGATTTCCGGTTTGTGCATGTAAGAATTCTTAATTCTGCAATAGAGGGTGGCAAAAAAGAAAATAAATCCCCCCATCCCGAGCAATCCAAACTCAGCTATTGTTCTTGAGTATTGATTCCTACCCAGCCCTGCAAGTGGTCCAAATCTCTGATAATATAGACCATTAGTCCCCAGAAATGAAGCTTCAGCCGTGGCGCCGGAACCGTATCCAATAATTAGGTTTATTGGATGTTCAGATATGATATGTATGGCCTTTACCACTGCACGTCCTCGCCCCATAACGGGATCTGACCCTTCCTGGTAATTCTCATAATCCATCATCGGTTCACGCATGTAATATCTGAAGGCATAAGACAGATTAAATTGCCGATTTATATCATAGTTGGGTTTCCAAAAAAACTGATATAATAATACAAACACAGTAATTCCCAAGAGACATATAGGGACTGTCTGTTTCAACACAAGAATCAAACTCTTTTTCTGCAATGATCCCAAGAACCAGGTAAAGCAAAAACCCAAAATAACAAAACCTGTTGCCGTTCTTGATTTTGAAAGTATAATCGGAATAACAAAAATCAGACATAGTAAATAATTATTTACACCAAGAAGTTTCTTCTTGCTGGTCATCTCTTCATAAAGAACGATACAGATCACCAGAAGCTGGCAGGCTACCAGCTCACCATAGCCGGAAAAAGTTCCGGTAACGGAGTCAAGTGTCCGAGCCCGTCCCCCTACGGCCGCGATCCATTCTATAATGGCAAATGGCACCTGAAGTAACCCGATCCAAAGCATTGTCTGTTTAAAAAAAGAGATAGTAAGAATGTCTTCAAAGTAAAAGTAAAGGGCAAAGCAGATAACAAGTCCAAAGAAGTAATATCTTAGCTCATACACCCCCAATAGCAGGCTTTCCCCATTGAAAAGGTTTGAACATACCGTTAATACAAGAAAAAAATAGGCAAGCCATAACACCGGAGCGAGAAAAAGCCACTCTTTTGCGAAATATTTTTTTTTAAAGGAAAAGTCTATAATCAGACGGATGCCAAGCAAACCGGCAACGACCAGAGAAATTCTGCTAAACATGGCAGGCGCCCCGAAATATCGAGCAAACCAGTTGAGCTGGACGAGAGCAAAAAGCACTACCAATATCGATAGTACTCGTGGATACACCATGACGCAGGCCAGCCAAGGCACTGCTGCAGCTACAGCTGTAAGTTGCGGAATATTCAAAGTCATTATTGTATTATGGTCTTAAGTATTTCATCAATGTTCTCAAGGGAATGATGTTTTATTGCATATTTTCTCGCTCTTGCACCCATTGTGTTGCACAATTTGATGTCCCGGATGAGAGCTCCGGTGTTTTGAACAAGTTCTCTGAAATTGCCGGAAGAGCAATATCCGATCTGTTCATTTTGCAGGATATGGTCAGGATCGACCCTGTAACTCACAACAGGCACTCGACGCATCCACGCCTGGATGAACGTGTTGCTGAATCCCTCCTGTCGACTTGTATTAACCAGGATATGCCCTTGAGCAAGGTAATCGTTCACCCGGTCGTTTGAGATTTCTCCCACCACATCAATATTATGACTTTTTGCCAGTTTAACTAAACCGCTATATCCGTCAGTGCGTCCAAGCATGACAAAATGAACATTTTCGTCTCTGCCGATTTCCTCCACCAGCCTGATAAACAATTCGGGCTGCTTAATTGATTTCCAGTTGGCGATCCACAGCACGGTTATTTGGTCATCAGCTTTGACACAATCTGCCGGAACAGGATGCCCATTCGGAATAACGATGGCCTGACGACCATAATTTATTTTTAATTGTTCAGCCTGGAATTGAGTTTGTGCAATAATGGTATCTGCAGTTCTAAATCCATATTGCATTAATTTATATTCCGGAATAAGCCATGGCCTTTTCCAAGGTGTAGATATTTGACTGACATCTCTATCAGAGGAAACATGAAACGCCAGTTGACAATTATTTCTTTGAGCATAATAAGATGCAATGCCTGTCAAAGAGGAAGCACATCTTTGGTAGATTACATCTGGTTTTATCTTTTTTAATGCCTGGAATATATCAAATGCATAGGGATATTGAACATCAAACTTGCTCCATATCTTTTTTTTGGCGATCGGATAAATCCTTGTACCATGGATTTGATCAATATCATCTCCATTTGAGAGAAAACAGTAATGGGTATTTAATCCCTTGCGTATCGCTCTATGTTCAAGATAATGAGTCTGAAGCTCAGCTCCCCCTTGACGCTGTCCCCAATAATGTTCTAAAATAAACGTTAATCGTTTGCCGATGATGACCATTTATGACCTTTCGAGCTTTGAAGCAAGAAAACTAGTGACTGCGTATAAGTAAGGTGCTAAATATCTTGGTTGAATCCGCAAAAAACAATGAGAATGTAGCACAAAGTAGTATGAAGACTGACATGTGGCCCGAAAATTTAGCGGCAAACAGCACATTGTGGCACCAGATGCTTTCGTTTCAAGGAACGCGTAATGCTTCTCCATATACCGTGCTTATTTACACAATACCCTTTCGCCCAAAAAATGCCGCCTCCAATATCGCTTTTTGAGCTCCAGATGTTTATCGAATATCGGCCCATTCGAACACCAGCTCAGCCAGTTGGCTCAATCAAATTGGAATTTACTTTTCTATCTCTATCTGTAACGAAAAATCCTCACCTCAGAAAATTTCAATTCGTTGGCGGAGCTTGAAGCCAAGATTATCAAGTTCCAAGACTATTACGAAGTGGTGACAAAACCTTTCGAGTGGATTTGAACAAGTTTAATGGCAAAACTTGATGCCCATACTGAGCTGAAGCAAGCAGCATGACGCGTTTCAAATACGTTACCGTATTTATGAGCTAGAGACTAAGCCTACTCCTTACACCCCCTTTTGTTTTGTTATTTTACTAAATACCTTTATATGTTTTTCTGCAGCCATTCGCCAACTAAAATTTTCTTCGATATGTTTTCTGCAGAGACCTTTCATTGCCATTAACTTATCGCGATTGTTGTATAGTTCATTTATGTGGTCTGCAAGTTCACAGTGATTACCCGGCTCAAATAACTTGCCGACATCCTCCGTAATCATCTGTGGAATACCTCCCGTTCTACTTGCTATAACCGGAAGTTCCATAGATAGCGCCTCTAACACTACGATTCCCTGAGGTTCAAACAGGGATGGCACGACGAATAGATCAGCTGCCGATAGCTGTACTAGGAACTCCTCTGATCGATTGCTAATAAAGCCCTTAAACTCTACTGGTAGGTCCTTTGCTTTTTTCATGAGCATTTTCGCATACGGCGTTATTTTATCTCGTTGGCTAAACGACCCACTTAACGATCCAATTATTATAAGTTTTAAATTGGCCAGCTGTGGGGACAGCAAACGTATTGCATTCAGCAAAACATCGATACCTTTAATGGGAGACACCCTGCCAACAAAGATGATGACAAGTTCATCCTCACTGATATCCATTCTTTTCCTAACTTCGCGCTTATCAAGCTGATTCCATTGATACAAGTTGGTACCATTTGGAATTACAGATATAACTGCCTCAGGAATTTTTTCCTTTAAATAATCGCCCAGCGCAATTGTCAAAAGGCAGTTTTTTATCAATGCAATTTCTTGTAATCCCAGAACGTTAAGTAAACTAAATCGCAGCTTTCGTATCCCTCCCATAAGACCCTTATATTCAAAGGGATTGCACCAGCTTGGTGTATGCGCAGTGTATACGACTTCCGCTTTGCATAACTTATTAAGAATTAAGGCCGGTATTACCTCGTGCACATGAATGATATCAAAGCTTCTCAGATCAAGTTTTCCCGCTACATCTTTTACAAATTTATGCTCATTGATCAATGGTTTATAATATCTGGAAATTTTGCGATACAGAGTATCAATAGAATGTGGTAATTTTGAATTTTGTGCGGCTAACAACGTTGCCCGTGGTTTTGAATCAGTTTCAACTAGTCGAACACCTTTCACTAGTGCTTCTCGGGGAGCACCTATTTTGGCATCCGCTAATGTAACGTCGTGCCCAAAATCATGAAAATAATTAGATAGCTGAAGAATGACATTAGAGACCGGTCCCATGTTATTGGTACCTATAGAACCGCTTCCTGCTAGTTCTAGTATTTTCACTTGCCACTCCTTTTTTTACAAGTGCTTCCGGATTTTCAGTGGGTCGCCGGATAGAGATCGTGTCCGCCGAGATGAAAAAGTATCACCGTTCTGAACCTGACCTTGTTGCGGAATCCGCAGGCCGACTTCCACAGGGTTTCTATTCTGGAGTTTATACCCTTGGCGGGGCAGTTACTGATCCTATTGAAAAAGTTCATAATTCCATCCATAATGATGCTCTTTCAATGTCTTCGCCGCTCGCTTGATCGGCTCCAGCTGGCTGTGGGTGGCCCAGAAGTACCACTTTCCCCAGTATTTTTCCGCCCAAAAGTCCAACTCTGGGCGGTACTGGCCACTGAAGAAAATCCTCCGCTCGGCGTCAAGCCTTTGGAGTGGTTGTTGCTCACCACCGTCGCGGTTGAAAGCTTCGAGGATGCCTGCGAACGTGTTGCCTGGTATGCCAAGCGCTGGAGAATCGAGATATTTCATCGAACTCTAACAGGAGTTTATAGGATTTGTCATATTTTTTCGTCAAAATAGCACAATTTCAACATGTTGTAACTAAATTTTCCGTAAGACCCCACTGTCGATTTTCCAGCCGAATGCCTGCATGATTTGCGCTTGTATTTCATCCGGTTCTTCCAGCATTCGTTTGGCTTTCTTCCTTTTCGGTAACCAGATGAGGCAGGAGTGCAGATGATGCAGGTGACGCATTGCCGCTTTGGCAGTGTTAGCTCTCGATCTGGCTTAACAATATCCCCTCCCGCATCGTCAAAATGTGTTAAAGAAGGAGAGTGAGAATTCACATTTAATTGATACGATGTGACAGCAAGAAAAATGAGGTAGGGCGGTGGACCTTTAGGCGAGATCCACCACCCCCTCCATGCAGGGAAGAACCTCCCGGCAGGAGTTATTTTATTGGTACTCTCTGTAAAAGTTGACGTCAATGATTTAGCCAGGCAGGGCAAAGAT
>DRDE01000279.1 GCA_011040095.1 Nitrospirota bacterium | reverse complement strand
TCTATAAGGAAAACCCGGCACAGGATAAGAAAATCAAACTGCAAGATCGATTTGATGGAATCTTTCAGGAAGAAACCTGTTTTGTTACATTAAATCTTGCCCTGAAACGTTTGTACAAAAATAAAGCTGAACTTCTTCTGGTCTTGGACCGACCGGAAATCCCCCTTCATAACAATGCAAGTGAAACAGATATTCGGGAATATGTCAAAAGACGCAAAGTCAGTGGGGGAACCCGCAGTGATGCCGGCAGAAAATGCCGTGATACTTTCACAAGCCTTAAAAAAAACATCCCGAAAATTGAACGTCTCCTTTTGGCTATATCTCAACGATCGAGTAGCAAGTCTTAATGCCTTATCTCATTTGAATCATTTAATGCGTCTACGCTCTCCTTCCTCAAGTTTTTGAGATGTTACCTTTATACTGCCTCAATTTTTTGTAATCATTATCGATCAGTGAGAGAAAGATACTGTTGTGAATATCCTCCAGTTCCTGGTATAGAAAATCGGGATGATATATGTTGAGGGTCTTATGAATAGTGTGGTATACCAGATCGGTATATTTTTCGACAAAAATATCCCATGCTTTTTTGTCCCCCTGAATACAGGCAGTGAGTAATTCTTTTTCTGAACGTTTGTCGAAATTCATGCTGATACAGGAAAGGCTAAGCCCCCCTACCATATTGGTAATAAGTCAAAGTATAACAAATTATGTCTTATTATAATTCCGGTAACTGTTCACGGTTGGCAGTTAAACTGCAGAGCCTGCGCATAAAGGAGATATTGCAATTCAGCCTAAAGGCGCTTGCCCGGTCACTTTGATGTGTCAAAAAAAGTTTTCCTGATTGCTATCATGTATACCATATTAAGTCGGCTGTTTGTAAGTGGTCACAGGGTGCAGTTATCAGGGCGCAGAATAAAACTTAAAGATTTGGATGTCTGGAAAAGAGCAGCACGGTTGAGCGCTGATATGTTTTTTCTGCACCCCGCACCCTGTAAACTGCACCCTGTAAACACTTACCGTTATTTTGACACAGGGGAATCATTCCTATATTATGATTTATATCATTGTCAAGTTTTTAAAGTTATGTAACCATGTACAGTCACAGGTGTCCTTCTTGAGAGCTTGCGGAATATAACTTAATAATAAGGAGCATTAATATAATGAAACGTGTCGGCTGGCAGGTTATCCTCGGGGCGGCTTTAATCAGTCTGTCCGCAATTCTTTATTATCTCCATTATACAATCTTCAGGGATGCCCATCATATCTTTATCTATCTGCTTGGAGACATTGCCTTTGTGCCCATTGAGGTCCTGCTGGTCACGCTGATTATCCACCGCCTGCTGCATCAAAGGGAAAAACGCATCCTGATGCAGAAACTCAATATGGTTATAGGGGCATTTTTCAGCGAAGTGGGGACCGGTTTGCTGGGATGTCTCTCAAACTTTGACAATGGTTCATTAAAAGATAATAAATATCTTCTTGTATCCGGCAATTGGTCCGGGAAGGAGTTCGGCGCTGCCATCAGGTTTACAGATAATCTTGATCCCGAAGTTGACAGCCGGAAAGGCAACCTGAAAGACCTGCGTGATTTGCTTGAGGAAAAGAAGGCCTTTATGCTGCGGCTCCTGGAGAACCAGAATCTTCTTGAACATGATTCTTTCTCAGACCTCCTCTGGGCGGTGTTTCACCTGTCCGAAGAGCTGACAGCAAGGCCCGACCTGTCGGCGCTGCCTGATAAGGACTGCGAACACCTGTCAGGAGATATGAAACGCGCATATACTCACCTGATCCGTGAGTGGCTGAAATATATGAAGCATTTAAAAAATGATTATCCGTACCTGTTTTCCCTTGCAGTAAGGGTAAACCCTTTTAAAACCAGCCCGTCCGCAGTAATACGGGATTAAGGAGAATTTTCTTATGGACCACTCTGAACATTCAGGAAATAATGAACACAACAAAATGAAACATGATATGAACTCTCACGATTCACCGGATGCCTCCCATGAGAAACATGAAGAGCATCATGAAATGAAGCATGAAGAACATGACAGGCACAAAGGTCATGCAGACCACCGGGATGCCGGAGCTTCGCCCCCTGCTCATGAAGGACATGACAAACACAAGGGTCATGCAGACCACCATGCCCATATGGTAGCGGACTTCAGGAAACGGTTCTGGATATCCATTGTCGTTACCATACCGATACTGATCCTCTCACCCCTGATCCAGGAGCTTGCCGGTCTTGGGGACTCGCTAAGGTTCACGGGTGATCTGTACCTGCTTTTCGGGCTTTCATCTTTTGTTTTTTTCCACGGAGGGTATCCGTTTTTAAAAGGCCTGTTTAATGAGCTTAAGGGCGCCAGACCGGGGATGATGACCCTGATAGCAATAGCCATCTCAACGGCTTACGTATACAGCAGTGTGGTTGTCTTCGGGCTGGAAGGAAAAGTTTTTTTCTGGGAACTGGCCACGTTGATCGATATCATGCTTCTCGGCCACTGGATAGAGATGAAGTCCATCATGGGCGCATCAAGGGCGCTTGAGGAGCTTGCAAGGCTCATGCCTTCAGAGGCCCACAAGCTCATGCCCGACGGCAGCACCCAGGATATAGCTCTGGATAAACTCAATACCGGCGACAGGGTGCTGGTAAAGCCCGGCGAGAAGATACCCGCGGACGGTGATGTTGTTGCCGGCGGCTCATCGGTAAATGAGGCCATGCTTACAGGAGAATCAATGCCTGTATCCAAAAAGACGGGCGACAGGGTTATAGGCGGCTCTATAAACGGTGAAGGTTCAATTACGGTTGAGATCAAAAAAACGGGCAAGGATTCATTTCTTTCGCAGGTAATCGAGCTTGTAAAAGAGGCCCAGGAGAGCAAGTCAAAAACCCAGGACCTGGCAAACCGCGCCGCGCTGTGGCTTACGGGCATAGCCCTTGGAAGCGGGGCGATAACACTCTTTATCTGGCTGGTTATAATGAACAAGGACTTTGCCTTTGCCCTTGAAAGAACAGTCACTGTCATGGTTATTGCCTGCCCCCATGCATTGGGGCTTGCCGTGCCCTTAGTGGTTGCCGTCTCTACAGCGCTCTCTGCAAGCAACGGTCTTTTAATAAGGAATCGCGCAGCTTTTGAGAAGGCCCGGAACATACAGGCCATTATATTCGACAAGACCGGCACTCTCACGGAAGGCCGTTTCGGTGTTACCGATACGGTTATCCTTAAAGACGATGCGGACGAAAAGGAGATTATCAAATATGCCGCGTCAGTGGAGGCCCATTCAGAGCATCCCATAGCAAAGGGCATAGTCGATTCATCCCCTGAAACATACCCGGTTGAAGGGTTCAGGGCAATACCGGGGAAAGGCGCGGAAGGCAGGGTAAACAACAGGGATGTAAAAGTCGTTAGCCCCGGATATTTGAGAGAGAATAATATTGAAGCCGGTGACGAGAGGATTGAGAGGCTGGCGTCCCAGGGGAAAACGGTTGTTTTCGTGATAATTGACGGAGAATTAAAAGGCGCTGTGGCATTGGCCGACGTTATAAGGCCCGAGTCCAAAAAGGCGATCTCGATGCTCAGGGAAATGGGCATCAAGTGCATGATGCTCACAGGCGACAACAGGCAGGTCGCCGCATGGGTGTCTGAAGAATTACAGCTCGATGATTACTTTGCCGAGGTCCTGCCGCATGAGAAATCGGCAAAGATAAAGGAGGTGCAGGCAAGAAACCTGGTGGTTGCAATGACAGGCGACGGTGTAAACGACGCGCCCGCCCTTGCCCAGGCTGATGTGGGCATTGCTATCGGCGCGGGAACCGATGTCGCGGTGGAGACAGCGGACATTATCCTTGTGAACAGCAATCCCCTTGATGCAGTGGCCATACTGGGCCTTGCGCGGGCAACATACAGGAAGATGATCCAGAACCTTATATGGGCCACGGGATACAATGCCTTTGCCATCCCCCTTGCAGCAGGGGCGCTTTATAAGGCGGGAATACTTCTCACCCCCGCGATGGGAGCGGTGTTGATGTCGTTAAGCACGGTAATCGTGGCTGTTAACGCAAGGTTTCTGAAGGTTGAAAAAAAGTAGCTGCGGGAAGGATACCGCAGCCTTCGTGAGATGCCTCTATGTTGCCGTTGCTGATTTTTTGTTCTTGACACGGCATAGGGGGGGGGCATGGTATAAGGAAGTAAAGCGACAGAAAAGATAAAAACCGGGAAGAGAGGTTGAATTATGGCGAAGGACCCTGTCTGTAACATGGACGTCGATGAAAACAATGCCCTCACTACGGAATATGATGGTGAGACCTGTTATTTCTGCTCTGAAGGATGCAGGGATAAATTCCTGAAAGAAAAAACCCGCAAGCTTCCACACACATCCTATGACCTCATAATCATTGGGGGCGGGCCTGCCGGACTTACTGCCGCCGTATATGCGGCAACACTCAGGATGAACGCTTTTCTTATAACCAGGAACCTTGGGGGACAGGCAATCGACAGCACAAAGATAGAAAATTATATGGGCTATGATTTTATTACAGGGCCTGAACTTATAGAGAAGTTTCAGTATCAACTGATTCATTCTCATTATATAGACCATCTTATGAGTGAAGTCGAAAAGATTGAAGCGGTTGAAGGCGGTTTTAATCTCACAACATCGGAACTTAATAAATATTTCACAAAGACATTGATTATAGCAGTGGGTATGACAAGGAGAAAATTGAATGTAGAAGGTGAAGAGAAATTTCAGAGAAGAGGCATCTTTTACGGAAATATTCAGGATATCTCTTTTGTCCAGGGAGAGAATGTCGCGGTGATTGGAGGAGGAAACTCGGCATTGCAGATCGTTGAAAACCTGTGCAGTGTTGCCAAGGATATCCATCTCATTACTGATTCCGAACTAAAGGCGGACCCTGTAATAATTGAACGGGTTAATAAATTCAGGAACTTACATAAACATGAAGGGTATAAGATTGCCGGATTCAGCGGTGAAAATGCACTCTCTGATATAACAATCAGAAAGAAGGCTAAAGAAGAAACAATCAGACTGCCTGTTAAAGGTGTATTTATTGCGATAGGCCTGCAGGCAAACTCCTCAATAGTTTCACCGTTGGTTGAGCTGAATGAAAGGGGTGAGATTGTCATCAACCCTGACTGTTCGACTTCCCGTCCGGGGATATTCGCCGCGGGAGATGTTACAAACGCCTTTGGAAAGAGGATAATCATTGCCTCCGGCGAGGGCGCAAAGGCGGCAATGGCGGCAAGGCAGTATATACTGAATCTCGGGAAGAAATAATTGTAACGCGCCTTTAAAAAAGTATAAGTTCAAGGTTGAGAAATGAAAGAAACAATAAAAATCATAGGCGCCGGCCCTGCGGGTCTGGCTGCCGCTATAGTCCTTCGCAGGCATGGATTTCCCGTTAAGGTTCTTGACAAGTGCAACTATTGAAATATTTTGTAAAACCAATATTGATACATTCGTAAAAAGTCGTCATACCCGCGAAAGCGGGTATCCAGGAAACATGCAACTACCTGAAAAGACTGGATTCCCGTTTTCACGGGAATGACAAAAAACTGCTTTTCAGGATTTATTACGAGTTTATCAATATTATTTTAAGATAGATTCAAAAAAACTAACAAGAAAATCTTTGATTACTGAATCTTTTTGATAAATTACCTGAAGTGACATAATAAACGCCAGAACAATCGAAAAAGAATCCTTAAGGCTAACTATAGGTATCGATTTTCTTTCAATTATTAATTTCTCCTTAATTTCAGCAAGGGTTTTTTCCATCTCCATTTTTTCTTTTAAAGTTTCCTTGGGTGCT
Source organism: Nitrospirota bacterium (assembly GCA_011040095.1). Classification (GTDB taxonomy): domain Bacteria; phylum Nitrospirota; class Thermodesulfovibrionia; order UBA6902; family UBA6902; genus BMS3ABIN06. The sequence goes on along the minus strand of DRDE01000279.1, from coordinate 1,735 downwards.
TTTTTAATGTCTGATTGTAGTTGATCAATTTGTTTGAAAACATCAAAGTCAAACATTTTTCTAAAAACATATCTTGGGTAAAAGCTATATATTAAAATAGTTGGTAAGAAGAGTATTAATGGGAAAGATAAGAATAATTTAAAAAGCTCGGTTGGAAAAGTAAAGTTTGCAGTTAATGTGCCACGAAAGGCAAAAATTAGTGCTAATATAGCAAAAGAAGCTGATACAATAAAAAATGAATTTAATGAATCAAAATGTATTACTAAAGACCATCTTTCAATAGAGATATCCTGATAATTATCCTCCATCTGTTTAAAAAGGTAGAGAGTATATATTATGAAACCAAAACCAATTGCTCCCGCCCAATATAGTGAAATGGAACCAAGAGCCAAGTAAACTTTTGCAAATCCTTCTAAAGGATATCCACAACTAACAAGGACAACAGCTCCAATTATTGTTACAGGAAGCGTAACAACACTTAAATGACGAAAGGATGTTGCTTTTTTACTTGTTAATATTAACTTTGCCGAAAGTTCTTCAGATAAACTCAAAGTATTTATTAATAAGCTAAGCATCTTCTTTCCTGCGCTTAATACATACCAGGTGCCACCCCAGCCAAAGCCACCAACGATTATTCCGTTAAAGTATTTTACCCATGAGTAAAACAGCTTTGTTGCAATATCCTCCCCCTGAGTCATATAAGAAATCAAAACCCCAATTATACAGACTACAAAACTTATTATTGAACATGTAAGAATTTTTAATAGGCAATTAAGCATAATCTTTTGTTATTCTTTATTAATTTCAGAAGCCAGTATCGTAAACTTTTCTTTCATAATGCCTAATTTAATTTGGAAATTTATGCTTGTGTAAGGATTAATCCTTATAAATTATACTCTTTTCTTGTGCTTAAATTGCAAGATATTTTTATTAACCTGAAAGGGCCGACGCTGTTGCTGTGGGCATAACATTCAAGACTTCAATGGAAGACACGACTGCCGTGATTTTTGATGACAATATTGCCCCCAAGGGTTATGCATACCTTATTGTAAATCAAAATTGCGGGACAATGGCCGCGGTTCTCTACAGAGACTTTAAAAAGGGAAATGAATGCCTGAAAAGAATGATCCGTTTTTTCAGGGATAATATGGGGGTTGATATAAAAAATGAAAAAAAGTTCGGAGGTTTTGGAAACTTCTTCCTTCGCGATACACAGATACATGAAGATAAACTTTATATCGGTGAAGCAGCTGGATTCCAGGACGGTCTCTGGGGGTTCGGGATGAAGTATGCGATTTTATCAGGAAGCCTGGCGGCAAAAAGCATGATAAACGGTTCGGATTATAATATGCTCTGGAAAAGGGATCTGAAACCGATGATCGAGACATCTTTTGTGAACAGGTATTTATTCGAAAAAGTGGGTCATGCAGGCTACAGGTATCTGGCAAAAAAGTTTACTGCGGGCAGTCCCTGTGATTTTCTCAGGAGACACTATAATCCCTCCCCTTTAAAACAGTTGCTGAGACCCATAGTCAGCAGGAAATATAAGTTTTAATTCAAGCACAGGCAAGGTTTTTCCGGCAGGCTTACCTGTCCGCCGTCGATAATTTAATGCAACTGTAAAGTTAAGATATAATGCAGCCTCTCACAAATATTCAGCAAAGAAAAATATGTTCGGATTAAGAAAAAACGAGAGAAAACGACTCCGGGTAATTGTCGGGGCAATGGCAAAGTA
>DRDE01000278.1 GCA_011040095.1 Nitrospirota bacterium | reverse complement strand
CCCTGCATACCATATCCCGTAATGCACCATTAGGCTGAACCCAATTCCATGCCTTGCATAGCTTTTGCGATAATGCTCGACGACTTTCTCCAGGATTCTCGGAAATTAATCTCTTGATAAATTCAACGTCCTGCCTGCTTGCTACCCTGCCTTGATATTTGACTTCCACTTTCATGTGCTAAAGATAGCATAACGGATGCCTGGAATGCAAGCTGATATTTAAAAAAAGATTTTTTACCTCAACTTTTTGAGAAGTTACGATTCTTCGTGATCTTCGTGTCCTTCGTGGTTGATAATAATTTGTAAAATCCCGGGCTGAACCGTATCAAAGGACAATAAAATGTTCATAGTTTGGTTGTACAACGGAATATTTTACAAAATTAAACTTGTTTCCCTGTGTGTTAATCTCAATAATTACGGCATGCTTCCCGGTTTATGCGTGGGCTGTATAGACATCCCCTTTGCAGATGTCATAATACCAGCCGTGCAGATTAAGCCTTTCCTCTTTTACCGCTTGATCAACAAAAGGATAGGTCTGAACGTTATGTAGCTGGTACAGTACGTTTTCTTCTTCGGTAAGCCGCTGACGGGACTCAGGTGTTACTTTTGAATAATTTCTCTCAATCATCTTCCTTACGGGGGCAGCCAATTGAAGCCAGTCTTTTAAGTGAGGCATAGTTTTAAGCTCTTCAGCGCTTTTGTAAAGCGCCTCAATTGCTCCACACCCTGAGTGTCCGCAGAGAATAATATCTTTTACCTTTAGCTCTATAACCGCAAACTCCAGCGTTCCAGCAGAACTGTTTCCATCCTCTATATTACCGAAAGGCGGGATAATATTTCCGGGAGTCCTCAGCGTCAGGAGTTCACCCGGCCTGCTCTGCGTTAAAAGATTCGGGTCAACACGGGAGTCAACACAGGTGATAAAAAGAGCTTCCGGTTTCTGCCCTTTTGAGAGTCTTTTGAAAAAGTCTCTTTCCTTTTTATAATATGAATCCTGAAACCTGCGAATACCTTTGTATAGCTTTTCCAAATGTCTTTCCCTCACAGATTTATTGTAATGATGATATTTGATGTTCCCGTAAAAAGTCCATCCCTGTCATTACGAGGAGCAAAGCGACGAAGCAATCTGTTTTAAAATCAGACGGTTAGAGATTGCTTCGCTCCGCTCGCAATGACAAAAAAAGGCATTGTCTGACTTTTTGCGACTTCATCATATTTGATTATCAACTTTTTTACCACAAACAACGAATTGCAATATAATTATTTGGATTACCGTCCCGGATTTGTTTTTACTTTATAATTTATACTGAATACCTTCCAAAACACCTTGACCTTATGGATCCATAATTAAATCTCATAGCTTTGTAGTAGTAATTCACCAGCATAAAATATTTGACAGGATTAACAGGCATTATGATATTTCTCCCTGTCGGAATCTCTTGTAAAGGATATCACTACTAAAAGTGCAAATAATAATGAGTCGTGTCCTTTTCTGCTTATCCTGATTATCTCGATGCGAGTCTCGGAATTGAGTGTCGGTACGAGTCGTTTCGACCTGTAATCCTGTCTGAAAATAATCGAACTATTACGTTTCGCTTACATTTTTTAAAAATGAAGATTGAAGAATTTCTGAAATATCACGGTGTCAGCACCCGCGACCTTCATGTTGCTCTTGTATTCGGCAGCACAGAATCGATTAAAACGGCTGTCGAAGCAGGCACAGGTATAGCGATTCTTTCAAAGTGGTCGGTAAAAAAAGAGGTAGAAGACGGGAGACTGAAAATCATCAATCTCAAGGAAGGTCGAATACCGAGAACCCTTTCCCTGATATTCTCCAAAAAGAAACATCTTTCCCATGCAGATAAAGAGTTCATTCTATTTGTAAGGAACTGTCCCATATGAAAATTTTTAACCACAATCGCTTTTCTATAATTCCTCCAGTACAAAAAGAAGCTGTCCTTCACTGACAAAGTCATTCAGTTTAACACAGACTTCTTTGATCTGGCCGTCAAAGGGAGCTTCAATCGCATTTTCCATCTTCATTGCCTCAATATTTGCAATTTCCTCTCCCTTGTGGACAATGTCTCCGGCCTTTAGCGTGCCTCTTTCAGGATTTCCGATTCTCCAGACATTTCCTTTTATCGGTGCAGGTATATCACCTGGGCCTTTTGCCATCCGGATATCGACTTTTTTGGCCCTTGGGGTCTCAACAGTATAAACCCTTGTCTTGCTGTTAACCTTCATCACAACATGAATTACCCCTTCATGCTCTCCGCCTATTGAGACAAGCTCTATGCAATAAGGTTTCCCCCAGAGTTCAAATTCGACCCTGTCCCCGGGCTTTCTCAGACCCTCTCTCCAAACATCTGTCGGAAGCACGAGAGGCGCTTCCCCGTATTTTTCACGGAACTCAATAAACTGTAAGGCATCTTTGGGATGCATAAGATAAAGAATAAATTCCTCTTCCGAAGGCGTTCTGCCGATGGCTTCAGACAGGTCTTTTCTAAGCTTAACAAGGTCATCATCTTCCAGCATGTCCAGGGGGGAGAGCACCTTTCTTTCTTTGAGCCTGTCCTCCCACTCTTTACCGAACGCGCTCCTGTATACCCAGTCAGGCGGCCAGCCCATGGGCAAATTTCCGTAATTGCCGATTAGCAGATTTTTAAAGTCTCCCGGCACATTCCTGAAAAGTCCGAGGATCTCTTCCTGATCTTCCTTTTCCATTGCTTCAAGATCAAGATATTTTTCATCAATGAACTTCGTTAGAAGCTCGATAAGGTGATCGACTCCTGATTCCCCCCTTTCTTTTGCATATCCGTTCACAATCCCGCTGCATGTTACCCATGTAATCTGCGAGCCCGGGGTAACGTCAAAATAGTGGATAATCCTGTTATACAGGGACATCACCTTTAAAATGGCCGGCATAAAATGAAGAAATTCACCTTGTTCCGCCTGCTCAAATGAGCTGGGAAATGCTCCTCCCGGCATCTTGTGAAATGTAACAGTATGGTCATACCCTTTAAATGGAGATTCTGCCCATTCATAATGGCCTATCCATTCACGGACTTTCTGAACAGCCGCCTCGGCTGCATTCCTGTTGACATGAACGGCTATGCCCGATTCCTCAAAATAAGCCTGAACACCCAGAATTGGAGCTTCTCCATAAAAGCGCACAAGGGAGTCTTCTTCAACGTCAAATATCTTGACCCCGGCTTCTGCCGCAGCTAAAAGAGCCGGCATGGCAAGTCCGTCAGTTATATGTCTGTGATACTGAATGACCATTTCCGGATATGCCTGTTTAATTGTGTCGACAAGAGTGCCGATCCTTTTGACGCTCCCCACACCGGCCATATCCTTGATGCAGACGATGATCTCATCGACACCGCCGCAGAGGTTGACAATATCCCTGACAACGCCCAGATAATATTCGTTCGTTGCCCAGTCGGCATCGGTAAAAGAAATGGAAGGTTGAAACAGCCTTCCCCTCTTCATCACCACCTCTGCCACAGAGCGCATATTCCTTACATCATTAAGAAAGGAAAAACACCTCCACACATCAATATCAATCCGGGATACAACATACTCAATTACATTTTTCGGATATGGTCTGTATCCCCATAGATTGGTCTCCCTGATAAGGGTCTGCAGCAGCACGTCCGGCATGATCTCTCTCAGGAGTTCTATTTCCTCAAAAGGACTCTCTTTTCTGTTCATAACACCTACATGCCATCTTGCGCCTCCGTGGCATTCAGCGCTGAAAAGCCCCATGTTGTTGTAATAAGGGGCAAGGGTGGCAAGATCGTAAATACGGTGACGGTTCTTGAAATCAGACTGTCCGGCATCCCGCATCCCGGTAGAGGTCAGAAAGACCTTTGAATTTGAGCGGATCGATGTAACTATTTCCTTCGGTGTCATGCCGGGTTTTACGACAACATAATGAGCAGTTCCTGTACCTTCTTTTTGCATTTTCAATTTATCGTTTTTCATTTCGTCTCTCACATCCAGCCCTGGGGACCAAGTGCTGAAATTTCGGCAACGTATTTTGCTATCTTAAGCACCTCGTCTTCGCTGTCCTTTTCCTTGAACATCGATACAAGCTCATCATGGTGTTCTTCAAGAAACCGTGTAGAAAACTCTCCGGCAATAAAGGCTGGATGCCTTATTATGCTCAGCAGCAAAGGCTGTAGTGTTTTTATCCCTTCCACCCTCAGGTTCCTGCCGAGCGCCCTGTCCATAACCCTGATGGCATCTGCCCTGTCAGCTCCCGCTGTCATTAACAGCATAAAAAGGGAATCATAATATGGAGGAACATCGTCTCCCTCATAAACGCCCGACGATACTCTCACGTTCGGACCCTGGGGAACCTGAAGCCGTGTAATTGTCCCAAAAGAAGGGCTGAAGGTCTTGGGGTCCTCCGCATTGAGCCTGACTTCAAGCGCCCATCTGTTTGGATGGATATCCGGCTGCCTGAAAGGCAGTTTCTTTCCCGCAGCAACATCAAGCATTATACTCACAATGTCCAGACCTGTAATAAGTTCGGTAATTCCGTGCTCTACCTGCAAGCGCGTATTCACTTCAAGAAAATAGAATTTCCTGGTGGAAGTATCAAAGATAAATTCTACTGTTCCGGCAGACCTGTACCCCATCTCTCTCATAAGCCTGACTGCCGTAAAACATATCTCATTGCGGAGGTTTTCATTGAGTGTCGGTGAGGGAGCTTCCTCGATAATCTTCTGGTTTCTCCTCTGTATGGTACATTCCCTCTCAAAAAGGTGAACAATATTGCCATGCTCATCAGCAACGACCTGCACCTCGATATGCCTGCCGAATTCAATGTATTTCTCCACAAGGATAGTATCGTCGCCAAATGCCCTCATAGATTCGGATTTGGCCTGTGAAAATGCAGTGGCAAGCTCCTCTTCACTTTCAACCTTGACCATGCCTCGACCGCCTCCACCTGCAGCGGCTTTTATCATTATCGGGAACTCAACATTCTCTTTTCTTAACCACTTTTTTATCTCCTTGATATCTTTGACATCAATGATACCGGGGATAGTAGGCACATTTGCTCTCTTTGCGATTTTTTTGGCCTGTATTTTGTCTCCCATTAATCTGATAACCTCCGGCGGAGGCCCGATCCATGTGAGTCCTGCATCCATGACCATCCGGGCGAATTTTTCATTCTCCGCAAGAAAGCCCCATCCCGGGTGAACAGCATCCGATCCGGTCTGAAGCGCGGCGTTGATCATATGTTCCATATTCAGATAAGACTCAACAGGGGGAGCCTCCCCGATATGCACGGCAGAGTCAGCCATAAATACGTGGTGTGCAAGACGGTCGGGCGTGCTGTACACCGCAGCTGTCCTGATCTTTCTGTCCCTGCAGGTATGCATGACCCTGACAGCAGGTACCCCGCGGTTTGCAACTAATAACTTATTGATCTTTTTTCCCATTATTCTCTCCTGAAGATACTGAGCGATATATCAAATCCCGGGTTTTATGGTCCGGAGACAGCCTCAGGCCCTCCGGTATCACAGGTATATGCACACGCACTCAGGGCATTTATCAGACTTGTAAGATTCTTTGCAGCTTTATAAGTTATAACAACGACCATCAATAATTCCTTGAGCTTATGGATACATAAGTAAATCTCATAAATTACTCACCTCATTCCAGCAGATAGTAAACAAAGACCGTTTAAAGCATTATTTAATTTTTTTGTAGTCTTTGCTCTGTACAGGATAAAAATTCCCGTCTATTGCCGGATTCCTGCCGGCCGGCATATTACTCGGTCCTCACGGGTTACATTTCATAAATAAAAGACATAAATACTATATCTGAATATGCCTACGAGGCAACATCAGCGATACTGCCGTTCAAAGATGGTTTTAACAATAATTCTATCAATGATATTATCTCGTCTTTGTCCCAGTCCCTGTAGCCGAGGGCCGCTCCAACCATATAGCCCTCGGTATCAATAAGGAATTTGACGGGGGTGGAACTGACGCCGTATAAAGCGCTGACCTGTCCGTTTTCGTCTAACAGGTTGGTATAAGTGAGACCATGTTTGCGAACATACCTGAGAACAGTCTCTCTTTTTTCCTGTAAATCTATGGCAAGAAGGGCAAAGGGTTTTCCTTTGAAACGCTGATGCAGATTTTCCAGGGAAGGCAACTCCTTCCTGCACCACGGTCACCATGTAGTCCAGAAACTGAGGAGGACTACCTTGCCGCGATATTTATCAAGACTGATCTTTCTCCCCTCTATGGAAGTCAGCTCAAAGTCAGGGGCCTTCATGGGATTTTTAAAGTGGGACATGTTCATCGAAGCCAGCAGGTTGGAGATTTCGGCATCTGCTTGCAGTTCATCAGACAAATTTTCTTTCGAGGCATTTCCGGTCTGATCCTTTTGACATGCATAAATGCCTGTGAAAAGCAAAAATAAAATAAACGTAAAAATATAAAAAGGCTTTTTGTTGAATTTCATTTCAGAACCTTTGTTCGGGATATCAGAGATGTATATATTTTATATGAAATGCAATTAAAATTACGAGTGAATTGCATTTCATGTAAGCAGTAATTCCCGGTGAGAGAGCAAAAAACAGGCAAAACAGAAAAATGCCGGGAGTTTTAGATAAAAAAGATGACAGGGGAGCGATGCCATTCCCTGAAGTAGGGCGGCGCAAGACCATTACCCGGCGGTTCCGACCCCATCCGGATAGCTTTAACACAAGCTGTGCAGGGATAAAAACATTTACCGTGCATTGCTGTTTTTTAAACATTTACCGTTCTATCTTAACTATGGATAATTGTGTTATTATTTATGGCGTGTTTCAACCGGAGAGAGGATTGTTCCATTCTGTTACAAATCAATGAAAGGTAAAGTCTACATAGTCGGTGCAGGCCCCGGTGACATCGGCCTTCTGACGGTAAAAGGTCTCGGATGTCTCCGAAAGGCGGATGTGGTGGTCTATGACTTCCATTTAAACGCCCAGGTGCTGAACTATGTTAACCATAATGCCGAGTTTATTTATGCCGGCAAGCGCGGCGGCCAGCACCATATGACACAGGACAGGATAAACCGGACACTTGTTGAAAAAGCCGGTGAAGGCAAGATTATCTGCAGGTTAAAAGGGGGCGACCCTTTTGTGTTCGGCAGGGGAGGAGAAGAGGCGGAGGTTCTGGCAAAAGAGGGCATTGAATTTGAGGTTGTTCCGGGTATAAGCTCGGCAATTGCCGCTCCTGCCTATGCCGGGATACCTCTCACTCACAGGTCGTATTCTTCATCCCTGGCAATTGTGCCCGGTTATGAAGATGTTACAAAAAAAGAAAGCTCTATTGACTGGCCAAGGCTTGCAACCGGGGTTGGAACTATTGTATTTCTCATGACCGTCAAAAATATTTCCGTGGTCTGCAGCAGGCTTATTGAAAATGGCAGAAGCCCAGGGACGCCTGTGGCGGTAATACGCTGGGGTACAAGGGCGGACCAGGCTACTCTTGTCGGCAACCTGGGAAACATTCCCGACCTCGTAAAGGAAAACCATATCAGGCCCCCTGCGGTTATGGTGGTGGGAGATGTCGTGAAATTGAGGGAACGACTCAAATGGTATGAGAAAAAACCTCTTTTTGGTCAACGTATTCTTGTTACAAGGGAACACTCAACAGGGTTTGAGCTGCTGGAAGAACTCGGGGCTGAAATAATGGAGTTTCATACAATAGAGATTGTCCCGCCTGATGACTGGACAGAGCTTGATCGTGCCATGGAGAAAATAGATTCATATGACTGGTTGATATTCACCAGTGTAAACGGCGTAAAATTCTTCTTTCAGAGATTGATGGACAGAGATCGTGATATCAGGGACCTGAAAGGTGTCAGGATATGTGCGGTCGGTTCAAAGACTGCATCGGCAATAAAAAAATACGGGATAAAAACAGACCTTGTCCCGGAGAAATTTAATGCCGAAGGGCTGATTGAAGCATTTGTTTCAGAACACAGGGCACGGAACATGGAACATAGAACACAGAACACAGAACACGGACTGAGAGGAATTAAAATACTTCTTCCGCGAGCGGAGACGGCAAGAGAAGTCTTTCCGCAAAAAGTCAGGGAACTCGGCGGGGAGATAGACGTTTTCACTGCATACAGGACAGTAAAACCGGAGGTCCACGGCAAGAGGCTGAAACGATTTTTAAAAAAAGGAAAGATATCAATAGCAACATTCACGAGTGCGGCAACCTTCAATAACTTTATGGAAATAATGGGAGAAGAAGCGCTTGACCTTTTAAAGGATGTTGTAATTGCAGCAATAGGGCCTGTTACGGCAAAGGCCGTGGAGAAGGCCGGCCTGAAAGTCCGGATCATGCCTCAAAAAGCGACTGTCGATGCAATGGTTAAAGAGATAATCGAGCAGGCAACAACAGGCAGGCATAACCTCCCATGACTCCCAAATCCACGATAGACAGAGAACATATTTTACATTTCCTCAAGACAAAATCTTCGAGGCCTCTCAGCCTGAAAGAGATATCCGGGTCACTCAAGATTCAAAAAACCGGCGTGCGGACTCTCAAGAAAATCCTCCGGTCCCTGACTGACTCAGGCGACATTTACAGGACCAGATCAGGTTGCTACGGCCCGGCCGACAAGATGAATCTTGTTACAGGCGGCTTTGAGGCGCACAGGGACGGGTATGGATTCGTTATCCGGGACAAATCCGGTGAGCGGGATATTTTTATCCCTCCCAGGAGGACAATGGGCGCTATGTCGGGTGACCGGGTTGTTGCGAGAATTGAAAGTCCGGTCAAGATGGAAGGTAGCATTATAAGGGTCCTCGAACGGGGGCAGAAAAAAATTATCGGTCAACTTTGCCGGGAAAAGAACATCTTTTATGTCAGGCCTAAAAGGAAAAACATCCCCTTCTATATTCTTGTCGCCCCCAAAAACAGGGGCAAAGCGAAAAGCGGCGACACGGTTGCCGTTGAAATAACTTCTTTTCCAACAGCCTCAAGCCCCCCGGAGGGAAGGATATTGAAAATCCTCCCTGATGTCACGGAGCCGCGCTATGAAACAGAACTTATAATTGAGGAATATTCCCTGCCGCGCCGCTTCCCTCCCCAGGTTCTGTCGGAAGTGAGGGCGCTTGCGGAAAGCGGAAAATCCCGGACACGCATTGACTGCAGAAATCTTCCGACCGTAACCATTGACGGAGAAAGCGCCAAAGATTTTGATGACGCAATCTCAATCAGGAGGACGGACAGCGGCTATATCCTGCATGTGCATATTGCGGATGTCGGCCATTATATCCCGTGGGATTCGGCGCTCGACATCGAGGCCAGGCGCAGGGGGACAAGCGTCTATTTTCCCGGCAGCGTGATCCCCATGCTTCCCGAAAAACTCTCCAATAATCTTTGCAGCCTGATACCGGGACAGGACAGGCTGACATTCAGCATTGAAATGCATTTTGACGGGGAGGGGCATATTACAAAAAGGGATTTTTATCCCGCCGTCATCCACAGCAACGAAAGGATGACCTATACCTCGGTTAAAAAAATACTGACGGATAATGACCCGGATGAAAGAAGAAAATATGACTATCTCATTGAAAGCTTCGAGATTATGGAAGAGCTTTGTGAAATCCTCAGGAAAAAGAGGATAAAACGCGGCAGCCTTGATTTCGATTTGCCGGAGCCCGAGGTGCTGCTTGACATACAGGGCAAACCGGAGGCGATTGTCAGGGCCGAACGGAATGTTGCGCATATGATTATTGAAGAATTCATGATAACGGCCAACGAAGCCGTTGCATCCCATCTTGAAGAAAAAGGCGTCCCCTCACTTTACAGGGTGCACGAAAAACCCGACAATGCCAAAATCGAGGAGCTTAAGCCCATCTTTAATTCCTTTGGTCTTAACGTAAAGAAGTCGGGCCCCGGGGTCTTCCACTCAATCCTGAAACAGGCAAAAGGAACTGTGGAAGAATCCCTTCTGAATATTCTGCTTCTGCGTTCTCTTAAGCAGGCAAAATATTTTACGGAAAATATCGGCCACTTCGGTCTTGCCTCAAAATGTTATACACACTTCACGTCCCCGATCAGGAGGTATCCCGACCTTGTTGTGCACAGAATACTCAGGGACTCCCTGGGCAAAGACAAACTCCCTGACAGGACGGTGGGATATCTTGAAAAGATCCTGCCGGAAATAGCCGTTCATTCTTCAAAAACAGAGAGAACCGCGGTAGAGGCGGAAAGGGAAATCATCAGCGCCATGAAGGCCTGGTTCATGAAAGACAAGGTGGGGGATGAATACACAGGCATTGTGACGAATATCACCTCTCAGGGATTAAAGATACAGCTCAGGGACTTTTTTGTTGAAGGTTTTCTTCATGTCTCATCCATGTCTGATGATTATTACAGGTTCGATGAAAAAAATTATCGTCTCACCGGTCTCCGGAGAAAAAAATCATTTGCGGTCGGAAAAGAAGTGAACGTAAGAATCGAGCGTGTTGATATAGAAGAAAGAAGCATTTTGCTGGGACTGGTTTGAGAAGCCGGCAAAGCCGGTTAGTGAGCTGACCCGCAGCAAAGATGCGAAGTGTCCGGCATAAAAGCCGTGGATGCAAGCAACCTTATTTCTTGCCCGGATTACTTAAAACTTTTCCATACTCCCCGGCTTTTTCTTTGGGTACTTTGCCGCTGATCAGAAGCAGGACATTGTCTTTCCTGAATATCCACCATGCAGGGGATTCGGGATTCTTATTCAATTGCGAATAATATTTCAGGGTCTTTTCAAGACGTTCCCAGGAACGGAAAGCTGAGACAATGCCGCCGGCATCCCCGCCGAATGAAGGCAATAAAAAAATTGCGCTGTCCTGCGCTAAAGGAGCGCCCCTGACAAGGCCCGGATTCATATCCACAACTTCCAGACCGTGATCTTTAAATGCCTTCACTATATCGCGACTGGTCCATTTATAAAAAAATGCCTCCTGAACATATCCCGGAGGTTGCAGGGGAGGTTGTACGGCAGGAGGATAAACTTGCCGAAAGCCCTGCGCCCACGCTGTACCGGATGATATTATTACAGTGCCGATAAATACTATTAAGATTGCGAGTTTGTTTTTGTCCTGGCAAATCACTTTAAATCCACTAAACTGAAGAAGGGTCTGTCGTTGGAATTTCCATTTATTATGCTTGTAAATCAATGAGTTACGTTTTTTAGTCCGCCCGAAGGGCGTTAAGTTTATAGCATATTTTACCAGATTCCGGAGGAGTATGCTGAAATCCGTTTAAGCCCTGTCACATATTGCAACCTCTGTAATTATCTATATAAACCCATCTCCTGCCTTTTGATTAAATAACTGATGGGTGAACAAGTCAATGGGTATCCATTGTTTTCTCTTTGTTCACAGCGACTTGTTGCTATCAATTAATTGCTACCTGAAACAGGTGATTAACCACAGAGGACACAGGGGGTTAGTGGCATATTTACTTGGAGACTGACTTTTTTGTAATAGTTCAGCCCCTTTCCGCAAGTTAACAGTTCAAAAAAAGGGTTCTTGCATTCCAGATCATTCATATGCTATTGTTTAGCATATGAATTTGGATGTTAAATATCAAGGAAGGGTTGCAACAACAGAAGACACGGAATTCATCAAGAAATTGATTACCGGGAATCCTCTTGATAGTCGCCGCAGCATATCGAAAAAACTCTGCGAGGCATGGAATTGGGTTCAGCCAAACGGAGCCTTACGGGATATGGTTTGCGGAGGATTTCTGCATCGGCTGGAATCAGCCGGACATATCAAATTGCCTCCCAGGAAATTCATTCCCAACAATCCTCTGGCCAATCGCAAGAAACCTGCGAAAGCAGATATAGATCAAACGCCTATAATCAGCACGTTATCAAAGATACAACCGCTTGAAATACGGCAGGTACGCAATACCCATTAT
>DRDE01000277.1 GCA_011040095.1 Nitrospirota bacterium | reverse complement strand
CTATGATTGCATCTGCAAAGGCAACATCCCATAAGTGCTCGATTACTTCTATCTTCTGCTCATATGTAAAGGCCATGTTGATCATGGAAGTAAATTCAAAATAGCCGGTAGCTTCCCGGATTTCTTCTTCAGCAAGCCTTAGCAGCGCTCGGGTTTCTTCGTCGGTAAGTCCGAACTTCGATCTGATAGTATTTGTGATTATTCCCTGTTCATCCTCGCTGATCTTTGCATCAGCCCTCATCATCTCTATGAGGAGCGCGGCGGTTGCAATCCGGACGGAATGTTCAGACACTTTCTCCGCACTGCCGGAATGGGAAGTTACATGTTTTTCAAAAAACTGCCTGATGGCATTAACCATTATAAATAGTCACCTCGAATTATTTTTACCGTTCACGGTTGCCGGTTACCGGTTGCGAATTATTCTGGAGTTACAAACCGTTTCCTGATCTATTTACGCCTGCGCATCAGACAGGCCCAGCCCCGGGGCGCTTCCGGGAGGTTTGTGTCCAGATAAATAACCTTAAGGGAAATAATTTCAAACCGGGATTCAACCGCTGATGCAATATCAAGGACAGATCTTCTCGGCGGCCCATGTTCACGCTCTGCCCCATCCGTACTGCCGATGATACTGAACCAGTATCCATGAGGTTTCAGGCGGTTCCGGATGATTTCAGCCAGACGTGACCTTTCTTCCGGCAGATCAAAGATATGAAAACAGCCGCGGTCGAATACAAAGTCAAAAGGACCCGGTGAAATCTTATCCTTCAGAACGTCTGCAATAATAAATTCAATCCGGACACAGGCATCCGCTGCTTTCCTGCGTGCAATCTCCACAGCAGTAGGAGAAACATCTATGGCTGTTACTATGAATCCCTGCCGGGCCAGCCATACTGCATCACTGCCTGCGCCTGCTCCGAGTTCCAGCGCGGAACACGGTGGGATAGAGTGTTCTTTTATCACCTGCTCAAGGTTCTTGTCATGTTCGCCTGTGTCCCAGGGCAGGTCACCCTTCCTGTATCGTTCTTCAAAGTCTTTTGTCTTGCTCATTTTCTAAGCGGCCTCTTTCTTTGACGGATTTATCGTACGGTTCTTTCAAATGTTATTTTATCAGGTATTTCTTTTTAAATGCATTTTTCTGGTTAATATAATATTATATGTTTTAAAATAATAGCAGAGTTTTTCATGAAAATGAAAAAAGTATTCAGCGGCAGGATGGGCAAAGGCGTGGGATAAACGCGGATTTATCCGATAGGAATGATAAAAGTGGTTAGAAACCGAGAGCTGCAGATTCAATCGGAAGTTATCAAGCTCCTTCTTCGGGATTCGAGGGACAGGGAGAAATTCTCCCGGAAGGTGGAGAGACTTGAAGATCGGTTCGGAAATGAGATATATCCTTCCCTTCTCTTTATCACGGCCCACCTGGAGTTCAAAAAGAGAACTGCAAAGAAACATTGGCGGGAGATACTCGGACACTGGGGGAAAATGTGCGGGTACGTAAAACGTGAAGTTGATTTACGGGTGGCCCTCCTCGACTATTTTATAGACATTAACAAGCGGATAAAGAACCCTAAGATCGTTGAGATCAAGATATTTCAAAAGACGCAGCAGGAGACCTACATTGACGAGCTGACCCAGCTTTACAACTACCGCTATTTCATGAAAGTTTTAGATTACGAAATCGCAAGAGCGAGCCGCTATCACGCTCCTCTTTCGCTTGTGATCTTTGATGTGGATGATTTTAAACATTACAACGACACCAACGGCCACTTCACAGGGAATAAATCTCTGAAGAAGCTTGCCCAGATTATTAAGAAGAGCGTGCGGAATGTGGATGTTGTCACCCGATATGGAGGAGAGGAGTTCGCTATGCTCCTTCCTGAAACCAACAAGGAAGGAGGGCTGGTGATCTCTGAGAGAATCCGGGAAAAAGTCGAAAAAAGCACCTTTATCAAAGGAGAAAAACAACCTTTGAGGAGACTTACCATCAGCGGTGGTCTGGCCACCTTAAATGTAGACGCCAAAACCGGTTCCGAGCTAATCAAGAAGGCCGACCAGGCTCTCTACCGGGCCAAGGCCAGGGGGAAGAACCAAATCGCTCTGTATGTGGACGAAAGAAGAGAGTTGGAGCGGGTGGATACTTATCTTATCGGTCGTCTTACTGTAGCATCGAATACCGGGGATATCTTTGTGGTCCAAAACATCAGTGAAGGGGGCTTCCTCTTCGAGTTTCACAAACCCCTTCCGGTGGGAACGATTCTTCACCTCTTAATGAATCTGCCGGGACGCAAGACCCCGATACAATGCAAGGCCAAGATCAGGCGACTGGAAGAGCTGCAAAAGAATAAAAAGTATGAGATCGGGGTCAGTATTGTCCATATCCGGGAACCGGACAAAAAGGCCATGCAGCGTTTTATTCGCACCCTGGCACAAAAAAACAGAAGAAAACAGGGATTGCCCGTTTAGTTGGAAATCTGTTTGCCCCTGCCCTGAGGCATCATCCGCCTTACTATTGTTGCCTTGTATTCTTCTGTGTACTTTCCCATCTGTCGCCTTTTCTCCACTCCCTGTTTTTATTTTTTGAGGCGACATCTATCCTGACACAGGGGGGAAAATAACAGTTGTTAAATCGAGAAGAGAAAAATAATTATCATTTATATAACAATGCAACCATGTTTGTCAATAAAAATAAACACTTATCAGCAATTTACGGCGAATTTGCAAAGCCTTGAGATTGCTTCGCTCGCAATGACCTCATTCAACGATTTGAATATTTCAACTTAACCTCTACCCGGTGCCATTTATAATATCTACTGCCCACTGAGGCCGTGGATTTACTTTCCATTTACATCTGCCTTTCTTTACAATTACAACTTGTTGAAATGGATTGTCCCGGGAGGAATTATTTAAAAACCTGGCTTTGTCAATCAAGGGCAATGCCAGTGCAATATTTTTCATAGTGCGTGGTATGCGGCTATGTATCTTTTTAACCGGAACGCTGTGTCCACCACTGTTTATACGTTGATTAACCCTGGCTTCATTTAGCCCTGATGTTTCCAGGTGTACGTAGACGAGGATAATTTCGTAGCCCATCGCTTTTGCTTTAGCGAGGAAGTCCACCTTTGACACATGAGAAAATACTGTTTCAAAACAAAATGCTGTTCCTTTCTCAAGAAGATATTCTCGTATTTGCATGGCTAACTCCGCAGATTCATAGCCAACCTTTTCCGGGTTTTCCGGATTGATTGCCTTGGCTATCAAATCGGCATTCAGAAGTTTGATGCCATTGGGGGCCAGGAATTTATCATAAAATGTTGTTTTCCCGGCTCCGTTTCCACCAGCCAATACCCAGAGTTGCTTTAAACCGGTCATTTCCGGATATCGAACTTTCCATTGTGAAATCTTCCTGTCTGTCTTTTGCCGGTAGTAATATCTACCCTGTCAAGCAGCCCCGGCTTTGTTCGGCTTGCTTCAAAATATATTGATGAGGTTGTCACGTTTTTTGCAAGTTCTCCGCTTTTGCGTTTTTTCTCAAGGGAATCAAAAACTTTATTTGCGTCCACGGCCTTTGACTCCAATGATTCAACGTTAAGTTTAATAAAGCCCTGGATTATTGCATAAACGTCTTTCAGGTCTATTACAGGCTCTATGGCCTTGCCCAGTTCCGCCCAGTATTCAATTTGTTTAGGGACCGACCTTTTCTTTATTGAACCTTCTTTTTTTGCGAGTGCAATTAATTCAGGGTCTAACCTAATGGGACCAGCTGCGGCGCTTCTCATGACATACCCTCCATGCATGTTTTATTATGCTATAATTGTAGCAAATTGCTACATAGCTGTCAATGCAGCGCTTGATTTCACGAAGACCCAAAATCATATTCCCTCTATCCATGCATGGCCTCATCAACAACTTCAACCATATGCTTTATATCGAAATCCGATTTTGTCTCCCTCCTCAGGCTCTCTAACTGCATCATGCATCCGGGGCAGGATGTGACAACTGTTTCTGCTGATGTATTTAATATATTATCGATTTTTCGCCTTCCGATATCCCCCGAAATTTTCCTGAAATGCCGGCTGAACAGGCCGGCAAAGCCGCAGCATTCATCAGCATGCCTCATTTCAACAAGCTCTATGCCTTTTATATTTTTGAGAATATGTCTTGGTTTATCCTTTATTCCTATGCCGTAATTGAGATGGCAGGGATCATGATATGTGACAACTGCGGGATCGATTTCCAGGCCGGCTGTGATGTCATACTCGATAAAAAACTCATTCACATCCAGTATATTCATAATAGTATCGCCTGTGAGAAAGGGATATTGTTCACGTATGACCATTGTGCAGGTAGGACAGAGGCTGATTATTGCCTCTGCCCGCACTTTACTGAAAAGCTCAATATTTTTTTCGGCAAGCCTTGATGCCTCCTGCTCAAGGCCCATTGATCTCATCGGAGCGCCGCAGCACAGCTCTCCCTTGAATACAACGACCTCGTATCCCTTTGAGAGCAGGATGCCGGACAGCGCATTGCCGAGTTCAGGATAAAAATAATTAACGCTGCATCCGGTAAAGAGGGCGATCCTGCCGGTCTTTTTCATGTTTTTGTAGACCTGGATGGTTTTCCTGAAAGGCATTGATGTTATTTCAGGGACATATCCCAGAAACCCCGCTTTGTGAAGCGGCCGGTAAAATACCTTCTGGCAGACCCTCATTACGGCGAAGGCATTATCAAGTCTTGACATTGATAATTTTAAAGCCGTCCTGAGAACACGGCCCTTTCTGTAGGAATTTTTCAGCGCATTTCTCCCCTGGTAAATAATCTCGGGGATATTGATCCCTGCCGGACACAGGTCTTTGCATGCGCCGCAGAGCATGCAGCTGAATATCTTTTCAGCCAGTCTCCCGGTTGGGGCGAGACGCTTCATGCCGAGTTCGCCGAGCATTGCAACCCTTCCCCTCGCCCCCATTGTTTCATCCAGCGCACTCAGGTAGGTCGGGCATAAGGATTTGCATGCCCCGCACCGGACACATTTTGAAAGCTCTTTGAAATAGTTTGCTTCGTTCATTAATTAAGAACTGATCCGGCAGTTTCAACTGTTCCAGCCGTTTCAGGCATTTCAGCCGATGGGGCGGCTGAGACAGAGGGATTATTCGTTTAAGCTTCCGCTCCTGAAACCCTGGAGGTCGACAGCAATATATTTGAAGCCGAGGGACTTCAGGTAATCGACTGTTTTTTCCCTAAAGGCATTATCCATCAGTTTCGGGAAATCATCAGGGAGAATCTCTATTCTTGCCACATCAGAGTGACTCCTCACCCTGAGTTCCTTCACCCCGGATTTTTTAATAAAAGTCTCCGCCTTACCGACCCTCTCAAGCGCTTTTGCCGTGATTTTCCGGCCATAGGGGAAACGTGAAGAAAGGCAGGGAGTCGCAGGCTTGTTCCAGGTCGGGAGATCGAGGGTCCTGGAAAGCCTCCTGATATCATCTTTACTCAGGCCGGCATCAAGCAGGGGGCTTTCAACACCCTCTTCTTCAGCGGCGCGTCTTCCCGGACGCCGGTCCCCGGCATCATCTGCATTCGTGCCGTCGAGGATGAAATGAAAATCTTCCTTTTTTGCTATTTCATTCAATCTGCCGAACAGCTCTTTTTTGCAAAAATAGCACCTGTCAGGAGGATTGCTTGAGTAGTTTGCATCCTGAAGTTCGTTTGTTTCTATTATCCTGTGTCTTACGTTTAAGGAAGAGGTTATTTCTCCGGCAAGGGAGAGTTCTTCCTCCGGCATGCTTTCGGACCGGCCGGTAACAGCAAGAACTTCACTGAGGCCGGACACGATAGCGGCTTTTAAAAGGAAAGCGCTGTCAACGCCGCCTGAGAAGGCAATAACAACACGATCCATTTCTTTCAGCCTGTTTTTAAGGTTATTGAATTTTTCTTCCAGTGTCATCTGTTTTTAAAATGGCTCAATGTTTTTAAAGCGTCGCCACTTCATAGTATTCCTGGTGAAAGCTCTTATCAGCCTTGACTACAATTTTGAATCCGTTTTCCCTTTCTATTTCTTCAATCCCCTCGCGTTCGTCATCATAAATCAGGTCTGCCACATGCGGGTTGGCTGATATCATTATCTTGGAGTTTTTCCGGGTCAGACCGATCCTTCTTAATTCCATAAATATTTCATAGCAGACAGTTGTCGGTGATTTAATAAAACCTTTGCCGTCGCAATACTGGCAGGGCTCGCATAATATTCTCTCGAGGCTCTCCCTTACCCTTTTTCTCGTCATCTGGATAAGCCCGAGTTCCGACACCTCGAGAATCGTACATTTTGCCCTGTCTTTGCTCATTGCCTCCTGGAACACGGAAAATAATTTTTTCCTGTTTTCTTCTTTTTCCATGTCTATAAAATCAATTATGATTATACCTCCGAGGTTCCTGAGCATTATCTGGTATGCAATTTCCTTTACAGCTTCAATGTTGGTCTTGAAGATTGTATCCTCAAGCGATGCCTTGCCCACGAACTTCCCTGTATTAACGTCTATTGATGTTAATGCCTCTGTCTGGTCTATGACAATGTATCCGCCTGACTTGAGCCAGACGCGTTTCCCCAGGGCCTTCGGTATCTCGATTTCAATGCCGTAAGCATCAAATATCGGCTCCGTTCCTTCGTAATGCCGGATCTTGGATATAAGTTTTGAAAAATAAGTGTTAACGAACTCCGTAATTTTCCTGTATTCTTCCGCTGAATCTATAATAAGACTCTCAATTTCATGTCCCAGCAGATCCCTGACGCTTCTTAAGGCAAGGTCGAGATCAGCGTACAGGACATAAGGTGAGCCGACCTTTTCTTTTTTCTTCTGGATGTTTTCCCAGAGGAGCATGAGATAGTCAATGTCTTTTTTTAGATCCTCTTCCGTGCAGCCCTCACTTGCCGTTCTGATTATAAAACCGAAATTCCCGGGCTTCAGTTCGCTGATAATGTCTTTGAGCCTCGTCCTCTCGTCCTCGTCCAGAATTTTCCTGGACACCCCGATATGCTCAACCCCGGGCATTAATACAAGGTGTCTTCCGGGAAGTGTAATATAGGAAGTGACCCTTGCCCCTTTGCTCCCTATTGTATCCTTGGATACCTGGACAAACACATCTTCTCCTTCCTGAAGCATGTCTTCGATAGGGAGGTTAATCGGAACGTTTTCCTCGAGGTTTTCTCCGAATATGGAGTAATCGAACGCTGACAATACATCCGCTGCATGGAGAAATGCCGCTTTTTCGAGCCCGATATCCACGAATGCAGACTGCATGCCCGGCAGGATTTTTACAACCTTGCCTTTATAAACATTGCCCACAAGACTTACGCCTTTTTTTCTCTCAATATACAACTCGGACAACTGGGCATTAGTATCAAGCAGCGCCACACGGGTCTGTTCGGGAGTAATGTTAATTATAATTTTTCCAGCCATGTTTTGTTTGCAACTGCTCAGGGGCTAAGCGGCAAAGGCGCAAAGGCACATAGGGTTACAGAAATACAAGAAAAGTTTTTCATCCTTTTTTTTACTTTGTGCCTTTGCCACTTTGTACCTTTGTGCCTACCTGAACAGTTACACCTGCTTGACCTTATTATAACTATAAAGTTCTATTCTTTTTATCATGGACGACTCTATCTCTTCACTTGTCTTTTGAAGCATTACCTTTAATATTTCGTACAATCTTACTTTTGCGCTGTCCGTATCGGCAAGTATGAGATTCAGCCTGTTTCCGTGAATCTCCGCCCTTTCAACCATGGGGCGGATATCTACCGTCTTTTTCTCTCTTGCCACAGGACAGCTTTGCCTGCCCATGAATGAATTTATGTGTTCGACATCCGATTCGTCAATAATTATCTCATATTTGTAGCCTGAAATGCGATTATTTAATGCCTCTGCATTCAATGGGATGGAGGCCGCATTCAGCGCCTTAATGCCTTGCGGCAGTTTGGAGTTCAACCTGTTCATGAAATCGGTTGCATTTATAAATGCGGATATCTCAATGTCGAAAAACTCATTCAGTCCCTCTATCCCGGATGCAAGGGCGGGCCCGAAGGAGACCTTTGGATGGGGATGGAATCCGGCAGAGTAGGAGACAGGGATATCAGCCCTCCTTGCCGCCCTTAATATGGATGTCATAAGTTCCTGGTGCGAAAGGAGCCTTAAAATGCCTGTCTTTGAAAATCTAACCCTGTATTTTGTCTGGGTCGGATACTGCGGTTCCCGGTTCCCGGTTTTCGGTTCCCTGTTTCCGTAGTCTGCGCTCTGTGTTCTATGCTCTGTGTTCTGTGCTTTACATTCAAGCCCGCACCCGTAACAGTTTTCG
>DRDE01000276.1 GCA_011040095.1 Nitrospirota bacterium | reverse complement strand
GGCAATTGATACTGGATGGGATTGCCCGAGAGCGTCAATATTGGTTCGCTTCAGAGAGATTAAAAGCATTGTTTTTGAAATACAGACAATAGGCAGAATACTTAGAATGCCGGAAGCGGAACATTATGAAAATGACAATTTAAATAAAGGCTTTGTATATACCAATGTTAAAAGTCTTGAAGTGAAAAAAGAAACCTATAATCCCAATATCATTAAATCGGTTGTTGTAAAAAGAAAAGATATATATGAACCTCTGAAATTAAAATCATATTATCGAAACAGAGTGGATTTTGGCGATATAACGTTAAGCTTTTATAATGTTTTAGATAAAACATTTTGCAGGTATTTCGGTATAGATGAAAAATTAAAAATGGGTTATTACGATAAAAACAAAGACAAGGTAAAGCAAAAAATCAATATTGAAAACATAGACAATAAAGATGAAATTATATTAAACAAATCTCTTGATGTAAAGCTGTTTGATAAATTGCCGGAAGATAAAATTTCAGGTAAAGAAGCCGATCTGTTTTCAGAAACTACGTTAATGAAAGCGAATCATTCGCAGGAGGATTTATTTTATTACTTTGAGGCGCTGATTAAAGCGAATCTGAATGGTTTTTCCTTTAAGCGTTCTATTCCTACGGTTAAGCAAGCGCTATATAGATGGTTTATGAAATATCTTAATATCAACCTTGTTGGAAACGGAATTATTTACATTCAAAATATTGTACTTGACAATGCTGGAACTTTCGCGATACTGTTTGATGAAACAATAAGAGCTTACAAGCCGTTGAAAGATGAAGAAATAAACAAAAAAATTGAAGAAATAGAAGAATGGAATGAAGAGTGGGAGATTGTTAAAAGCAGAAATCTCAACCCATACGCTTACAGTAAATACGATTATAACTTGTGTCTATATGATCCATGCTATTTGAAGTTAGACAGTAATATCGAAAAAGATTTTATAGAATATCTGGAAAGTAAAAAAGATGCTGTTAAGTGGTGGTGGCAAAATGGTGACGAACACATGTCTTTAAACTTTGGGATAAAATACAATAACAAATCAACATTTCAGCCTGATTTTCTTGTTTTATTTAAAGATGGCAGACTTGGAATATTTGATACTAAAGCAAGTGCCTATAACGAAGATGATAACAAGCTGAAAGGGGAAAGCCTGCAAAGATATATCAAAGAAGAAAAAAATAATATTTTTGGCGGGCTGATTGTTAAAGAGGGGCAACATTTCAGGATTAACTTGAAAGAAACATATACAGGTTTTAAAGAGAAGCCTGATGACTGGGAATATTTTGAGGAATTAATAAAATAATCCTGCACTATCCAAGTGTAAGGTTATAAAAAATGGAGTATGCAGCAGCCCGCCTCATTTAAGGGCAATTCGCCGGTTTTATCTGATTTATGGAGATATTGAAAAACGCTACACACCGTGTAGCAAATCAGTCCCGGTAAAACTTCAGACAGTGTCTGAAGAATTTTTCAGCAACCTATTAAAAAGACCGGATTCCGGCTTAAGGACTGCCGGAATGACAGACAAACAAACCGAGTTTATACACAGACTCTGAATAGTAAAGGACATTAAATAAATGAATATTTCTCTGACCTCCGGAAAAAACATTCCCTGCACACCCGGCTCATCTATCCTTAAGTCACTGAAAAAAGCGGGTATTTACCTGACATCGTCCTGCGGCGGGAAAGGGACATGCGGGAAATGCAGGGTTATTATAAAATCGGGCTCCGCGGATATCCGCTCAAAGATGAAGCTTACACAGGAAGAACTGAATGAGGGTTTTGCCCTTGCATGCCGGGCCTTTCCTGCAGGGGATATACTTATTGATATCCCTAAAGAATCCATGCTTACGGTTGAGGGCAGGATTGCAACCGGGAAGTCCCGGGACCTTCTTGCCCTCCTGCATTCAAAAGGCGCTGAGATCGATCCCATTTCCGGAAGGATAGTCCTCAAACTCCCCCCCCCCTCTCTTGATGACAACATAAGTGATCTTGAAAGATTAAAAAGAGAACTCGCCGCCAACGGGCTGGGATGCCTGAGGGTCCCTTTCAGGTTTATGACAAATCTTGCCCGGACCGTCAGAAAAGAAAAATGGGAGATAACTCTGAGTACCATCCATAGTGAAGACTGCCATGAGATTACCGGCATCTTCCCCGGCAACCGCAAGGCGCCTCAATACGGTTTTGCAATCGATATCGGAACCACTACCGTAGTCGTTTATCTTGTCGACCTTACGGACGGAACCCTTGTTGATATCGCCTCTACCTACAATTCACAGATACGCTTCGGAGATGATGTTATCACCAGGATCGTCCATGCAACCGAGCATAATGAAATGGAGAACCTGCACAGGGCGGTTATTTCAGATATAAATCAACTGATTTCAATACTTATGACAGACCACGGAATAAGCGCCGGATCGGTTGACTGTCTTGTGGCTGCCGGGAACACGACAATGACGCACTTTTTTTTAAATCTTGATCCATCCGCAATAAGAGAAGCGCCATATATCCCGACTGCAAATATCTTCCCGCTTTCCCATGCAGGAGAGCTCCGCATAAAGGTAAGGCCGAATGTTCCCGTGTACGTCTTTCCATGCGTTGCAAGTTATGTGGGAGGAGACATTGTCTCAGGAGTGCTTGCCACAGGGATGCATGAAAAAGAGGAGTTAAGCATTTTCATCGACATCGGCACAAACGGAGAGATAGTTATTGGAAATTCCGAGTGGCTTATGTCAGCGGCATGCTCGGCAGGCCCCTGTTTTGAAGGCAGCGGCATAAAACACGGAATGAGGGCGACCGACGGGGCGATTGAAGGCATCAAAATTAATCCTGACACACTTGAGGTTGAGATAAAGGTAATCGGCGATGACACTCAGCCGACAGGTATTTGCGGCTCCGGGATGATAGACGCTGTTGCGGAAATGTTCCTGGCAGGGATACTTGACCGGAAAGGCAGGTTACGGAAAGATGTTTCAGACAGGGTGAGAGAAGAGGAAGACGGCCCGGAGTTTGTGGTTCATTATGGGGACAGACAAGATATAGTCCTGGCAGAGCCTGATATTGAAAATATAATAAGGGCAAAGGCAGCCATCTATGCGGGATTCTCAACCCTGCTTAACGAGGCGGGCTTCACCTTTGATGACGTGCAGAAGGTATATATTGCAGGGGGGTTCGGTAAGTTCCTGGATATTGAAAAAGCTATAATACTCGGACTCCTGCCTGAAATGCCGAAAGAGAAATTTCAATACATGGGCAACACTTCAATTACAGGGACTTACCTCTGCATCCTATCAAGAAAAGTGAGGGCGCTGGCAGAAAAGATATCTACGGAAATGGCCTACGTTGAACTCTCGGTTTCCACATCATTCATGGACGAGTATATGTCCGGGTTATTTCTGCCCCACACCAATATAGACGCATTCCCGGGTGTTAAAGAACTCATGAAAAAGCAAGCGCTCTAAAAAACGGTTCACGGTTAAACGATTGAGAAACAGGGAAAAACAATCGTTATACAACGCATGGAGAACCCGTGAATTGATAACTGTGAACAGTTACACCCCTAAAATAACGTATAGATGAAAGGGGCTACGGCAGAACCCTCTGTAAATATAATCAATGCGCCAAGGAGAGCAAGAAAGATAACAATCGGTGCCAGCCACCATTTCTTCCTTACTTTCAGGAATTCCCAGAATTCCGAAATAATTGCTAATTTACTCATTGATATTCTCCTTTTGTTTGTTAAAACTCCGAAAACTGATCCTTCATCTGAAGATTTCGCAACTGGATATATTATAAATTATCCCCTCTTACTTTTTCAGTATAGTAATGTTGAACGATTATTGAAAACTATTTTTTCAAGACATCGGCAATAAAGGATGCCCCTATCTTTACCAGGTTTACCTTTTCCTTAATACCATAAGCCGCTTTGCTGATTTTATACATCCGGTAAGGAGAAAAATAAAACTTGCGATACGCCATACTCATATGCCGGGTCACCTCTTTTTCCGTTAACCCCCGGCCTGCAAAAACATATTTGTGCTGGGCAATGTTACTCCAGAAATCTTGTGGGTTCTCACTGCCCACACCCTCTATATAAAAATCATATAGTTTTGAACCGGGGAATGGAGTAGCCATATAAAAATGGGCAAACGTTAACGGTAATGACGCTGCATACTCAACGGTCGCTTTAATATCCTCCACTGTTTCCCCCGGATACCCGATCAGAAAGTGACCGTCTGCGGCTATGCCTGTCTTATCAACAAGCTTAATGATCTCCCGGCCTTTTCCAATAGTCGCCTCCCCCCCTTTTTTTACCAGTTTTAACGCCTTGTCAGTGCCGAACTCCAGTCCAAATGCAATTTGCCAGCAACCGGCCTTTTTCATCTTTTTGAGAATTGCTTCAGTTAAACGATCAATCCTTGAGTTACATACCCAGTTAATCTTTTTATGTAAATCCTTTTCCAGAACAGCCTCAAGAAACCGGTCTAAATATTCAAGGTCGCTGCTTATTAATTCGGTCCAGAACAAAAAATCTTTCACACCGAGTTTTAAATTATATTCTATTTCACTTATCAGGCGGCTTATTTTGCGTTTTCGCAGTTTTTTGCCGTAATAGGTCGAGGCAGCACAAAAAGTACAGGGATAAGGACAACCCCGCGCAAAAGATATCAGAGAAAACGGCCGTTTTTTGACCGGCAGTAAATAGTTGTCAAAGCTGATATCACTCCAATCGGGGAATCCATAGGAATCTATATCATCCCGGTAATCAGGCAATGGATTATCCCTGATTCCTCTGCCCGTTCTATAAGCGATCCCCGGAATTCTTTTTAAGTCCGCCCCCTCTTTAAAAGCTGAAATCAGCTCTTTTGCAACGGCTTCGGGTTCACCTTTGATAACAAAGTCAAGATATTGGGTTCTCATCAAAGATTCTTCAGGCAATGCAGTGACATGTATGCCG
>DRDE01000275.1 GCA_011040095.1 Nitrospirota bacterium | reverse complement strand
CATCAGTGAAAGAAAATGCCTGGTCTAAAAGGGTAAGGGCGTCTCTCATGCCGCCGTCCGCAGCCTTTGCTATCATTTCAAGGGCGCTTTCTTTGATGTTGATCTTTTCCGTGTCCGCAATTTTCCTGAGCTGCTCTTTTATCCTGTTTTTCGTAATCCTGCGAAATGCATGATGCTGGCACCGGGAGAGAATTGTGGATGGTATTTTCTTCGGTTCTGTTGTGGCAAAAATAAAGATCACATGTGGCGGCGGTTCTTCAAGTGTCTTCAGCAGCGCATTAAAAGCCGATGAACTCAACATGTGCACTTCATCAATTATGTATATTTTGTATTTCCCGCCTGAAGGGGCATACTTTACAGTCTCTCTTAATTCCCTTACAGCCTCAACGCTGTTATTGGATGCCCCGTCAATTTCAAACACATCTACTGATGCGCCGTCAGTTATGGCCATACAGCTTTGGCATTTGCCGCAGGACTCACTGCCGGACCTTTGCTCGCAATTAAGGGCCTTGGCCAGAATCCGCGCAGAAGAGGTTTTGCCTACGCCTCTCGGCCCCGAGAATAAATACGCATGCGCTATCTTTTCACCTGACAGCGCATTCTTAAAGGTTTTAACAACCGATTCCTGGCCGATAAGGTCGTCAAAACCCTGAGGCCGCCATTTCCGTGCAAGTACGATGTAGCTCATAACATTAAATGTAAAATAAAAAAAGCAAAGTTAGAAATTATCGACTTCGTGATTTTAATAAACAGGCTGCCTTAATTTTGACTTTTGATATTTAATCTTTGATTTTAATTAACAGCCAGGCCGTCAGGTAATCCTGCGGCACCCAGAGTAACTGCTTACCGTTGCTTCCTTCCGGACCTGGCGGAATTCACAGCACCCTGTCGCACAGGGCCCAATGGCCTGACTGTATTCTAAATCCTTTCACTGGCGGAGAGGGAGGGATTTGAACCCTCGAGACGCTATGAACGCCTACACGATTTCCAGTCGTGCTCCTTCAGCCGCTCGGACACCTCTCCAATTGTTAAAAATTCCGTATTATTGATATATTTCAAGTAATTGTATGCTTGAAGGCAAATTATCAATCCGGAACCTGTTTTTAACGGCGCCCCCTTCAGCAGCATGAACGTTGCCGAGGTGTGTGCCTCATGTCATGTAGTTTAACATTTTTCAGTCCTGCCTTATCAGTATATTTTCCGAACTTCCCGGATACTTCCCCAGAATGCTTACAGCAGGCCGGTTTTTTCATTTGTAACGTTTCATGACAAAGAAATTTTATTACATTTATCTCACAAATCGCAACCTTGGCAGATGTATCTTTACCGGGTCCCGCGCAGAGGATGGGTCCGGAGTAAAGTTCTAAATAACTCTCATATGTGATAAAATTAACAAAGTTGATGTTCTCGTAAAAAGTCCATCACTGTCATTGCGAGGAGCAAAGCGACGAAGCAATCTGTTTTAAAATAAGACGGTTAGAGATTGCTTCGCTCCGCTCGCAATGACAAAAAAATGCTTTTTCAGACTTTTCACGAGTTTGTCAAGGATAGATACGTTTAAAATTAGTATAAAAAAAACGAAAATCTTTTCTTGGTGAATGTAGGGTATAAAAAATCTCTTTTCTATATTTTTTTGCAGAAAAGAGAAACACGATAAATGTCTTTCAGGATATCTGGAAGACTTTTGCAAGAGGCCCAATATATTAGGAGGAATATTCCCTGATGGGGGTAAAAGAGGATATCATTCTTGCTAATTCCGTAAGCGCCGGGGACAGTAAAACCTGCGAGCTTTTTGTCGATAACTATACTGACCTTGTTCTCTCAACGGTTTGGAAGCTAAGCAAAACCCACTGTAACTATCCTGCCAGAGAAAGAGTATGTTCTCTGGTTATTCTTCAAAAGCAAAGAAAAGGTCCAATTTATTTCACAGAAGACCAATGTGATGAATGTATGGATTCTTATATATGGTTTTTTGATTTCTTAAAAAAGAAGATTAAATCTTATGAAGGCAGGAACAATTGCACACTTAAAACATTTGTCTGGTCTGTAGTCAATTCCCATTCTACATACATAGAATGGTTAAGGTGGAAATATGGAAGGGCATATTAAAAAATCTGTAATAGACAGGCTTCCGGTAGCTATTAAGAATCTTAATGAGACTTGCCGGAAAACCTATGTTTATCTGAGATTAAGGAAATCAGAAGAAGAAATTTCGAGATTGCTGAATTTGTCTTTTGATGAAACAAGGAAGAAAATCAAAACAGTCCGAAGTGAATTAATCAAGGCAGGACGGATTGATTTGATAGAAAGTCCGGTATATATATCCATACATTCTGATAATCCGGACACACAGGAACTTCCACTTGCAGCAAACGAAATTGATATTGATAAAAGACTTATCATGAAAGAATTCCTCTCATTTTTTAAAGAAGCAATAAATGATCTCCCTGACTCGCAAGTACAGCTATTAAAACTAAGGTACAAACACAAGATGTCTGCAAAAGATATTCTGGGATTTTGTAATAAACTGAATTTTAGTCTTATTCCGGATAAAGACATTAAGGGGTTAACAATAAATAACATTTACTTTTCCTTAGTGGGCGTAGGGCATATCGTGTAGTTCAAGTCCGGCTGAATTTTATGATACGAAAGATTTATTTTATCCATTTCTACATCTGAAACTTTTTTGCCTGTTTCATATTTTTTCTTGTCGAGTTTAGCTTTTATTCGCAAACCAGTCTTTGTCCTTGTTTTTGAAATTAAATTCACTATGGTTTCATAGCTGACCAAGGGCTCTCCTTTCCAGTGCAAGCTGATGTAAGAAAACATCCTATGT
>DRDE01000274.1 GCA_011040095.1 Nitrospirota bacterium | reverse complement strand
TTTGAAAATCTATCTACGGGTCTTCACACCTGCCTTATCACAGAACTTTTCAATGCTGCACTTGCTGCATAAAGGAGAGATGGGCCTGCAAACGCCCTGTCCAAAGGCAACCAGGAGCCCGTTTATCTCAAGCCAGTATTTGCGGGGCAATTTCTTTCTCAGCGCATATTCCGTCTGTTCCGGAGTTTTTGTTTTAACATAACCCCATCTGTTCGTTATTCTGTGGACATGGGTGTCAACACATATCCCGGGGTTTTTATACCCGAGGGTAAGGACAAGGTTGGCGGTTTTTCTTCCCACGCCCTTGAGTTTAAGCAGTTCATCCAAATCACCCGGAACTTTTGAGTTAAAATTATCAATGAGCGTCCGGCACAGTTCCCTGATCCTTTTTGCCTTAACATTATAAAAACCAACCGGATAAATTGCATTTTGAATTGTATTAACAGGAAGTTTTGACATGGTTTCCGCATCAGAGGCCAATTTGAAAAGTCTTTCTGAGGCAATGCCCGTGGTTTTGTCCTGGGTGCGGAGACTCAGTATGCATGAAATAAGAACCTTGAAGGGGTCCCTTTTCCGCCTGTCCTGGTTGACCATGTTCTCAAGCCACGGCGCATTAAGGCTTTTTACATGCTTTTTTAATATCGGCAGCGCCTTATTTATATTGTCGTTGTTCATTTAGCAGTATGATAAGGTGACATGGAATATCGTCAAATTTCAATTGACAAAAATATCCGGGTAAAATTATTCTTACTTTTCCCCGGTGGTTTTTTTTGCGGTTTTCCCGGCGGTTTCCCGGATAGTTTTTTTAGCTGTTTCCTGCGCAGACTTTCCTGCGGTTTTCTGGGCTGTTTTTTTGGGGGGGTGTAGAGGAATTTTTTTAATCGGTTTTAACGCGGGTTTTTTCTTCTCCGGTCTTATCTTCCTGGGTTTAGCTTCCGCTTCTTCTGTTTTCAGCTTTAATGACTTTGGAATAATGTTGTTAAGAATTGTCCCGAGTTCGAGAGCATTTTTGGGCGCATATGCAAAGGCGTCATTATTGAAATAAAAATATACGTCTTTGCCAATCTTCAGATACTCCTTTATTCTTTTTGCATCTGTTTTTAATTGCTCGGTACTGTAATTTGTGGCGTAGCTGCCGCCCTCGCCGTGCCTGCGAATATATATAAAGTCCGCTGTTACGGGCAAGTCGTCTATAAACTCAGGCCAGTCAGCCATACAGACAGCTATATTAGCGGCGGACAGGAGATTGAAGACCTTTTTAACGAGCCAGCTTTTATGCCTGAATTCAAAAACATGGCGGACAGGGTGCTGCTTGAGATTTTCCACAAAGTCTTCAAGGTTTTTCATGTTGAGTTTCAGGTTCGGCGGTAACTGCCATAGAACAACCTCCAGCTTTTCCAGAAGCGGAGCAGTGGCATTAAAAAATGTTGAAAGCGGCAGTTCTACATCCTTGAGCTTTTTAACGTGGGAGATAAAACGGCTGCCTTTGAGGCAGAATGTAAAATCAGGGGGGGTCTCCTTGTACCACCTTTCAAAGGCCTCTTTTTTCAGCAGCCTGTAAAAGGTGACATTCAGTTCAACGGTGTTGAACTTTTCCATATAGAAAGACAACCATTTTTTATGCGGAAGATCCTCGGGATAAAAAACACCTTTCCAGGAATCATACAAAAATCCGCTGCATCCTATTCTGTATTTGGGCATTTCACCATAAAGTATACACTGAAAGCAAAAAAATTTAAAGAATAATTTTTAAACTCGATTTTAATAAATTTCCTGCAAAATCCTATCCCCGGCTTCCGGACCTCTTTAAGGCCGGCCTGCAATGCTTGTAGTAACGGACAATTGTTGTTATTATGTAACATTGTGAATATACGGGAAATTATCGACAAGACCGGAAAAGACTTTTGCAATTGAAAAAAGGGGCTTAAAAATGAAAACCAGGATAAAAAATGCACAGAAAGGTAAACATTGTCTGAATCAATCATGCCCGCCCTTTATCTCATAGACGGAAATTCTTATATCTACCGGGCCTTTTATGCGATCAGGGGTCTTTCGACTTCCACAGGCATGCCCACGAATGCCATATACGGCTTTACCAATATGATCCTCAAAATATTGAGAGAAAAAACCCCCGATTATTTCGCAGTGGTCTTTGATGCCCCGGGGCCGACCAAACGGCACGAGGCATATGAACAATACAAGGCCCACCGGCCCGGCATGCCTGATGAACTCAAACAGCAGGTTCCGGTTATTAAAGAAATTATTAATGCGCTCAGGATCCGGACAATTGAAAAACCGGGATATGAGGCCGATGATATACTGGGCGCTATCGCCAAAGAGGCTGAAGCAGAAGGGCTTGATGTATACATTGTGACAGGCGATAAGGATATGTGCCAGGTGGTGAGTCCGAAGATCAGGTTATATGACACCATGAAGGAGAAGGTTACCGAGGAAAAAGACGTGACCGGACGCTACGGGGTCAGGCCTTCACAGTTCCCGGAGATCATAGCGCTTATGGGCGATGCCTCGGACAATATTCCCGGTGCGCCCGGGATCGGAGAAAAAACCGCTGTCAGGCTTTTAAAAGAATTCGGCAATCTCGATAATCTTTTAGAAAATTATAAAGATATAAAAAATGCCAGGGCTAAAAAGGCGGTTTCTGAAAATATGGATAATATTAAGCTGAGCCTTGAACTTGCGACTATTTATCTCGATATGCCCCTGGATATCTCTGCCAAAGAGCTGAAACAGGGAAAACCCGACTGGACAAAGTTACTGGAATACTTCCGCAGATTTGAATTCAGCAGCCTGATTAAGCTCATTCCCGACCGGGAAGCGCCGACCATTGAGAAAACAGAGTATATAACCATCCTCGATAAAAATGTTCTGAATGAGACGCTCTCCTCTGTAACGAACGAGTTAACTATTGATACGGAGACAACTTCAGCGTCAGCGATGAATGCCGGCCTTGTCGGCATATCGTTTTCCCTGGAACCGGAGAAGGCATATTATGTCCCTCTTTCGCACTTATACCCCGGTGTGCCGGAGCAGTTACCGAAAGATTACGTTATGGAACAGATGAAAGGAATTCTTGAAGACCCCGGGATTTCAAAAACAGGTCACAACATCAAGTATGATTTTATTGTCCTGAAAAATGAGGGAATAAATTTAGACGGCATTGCATTTGACACAATGCTTGCCTCTTATCTCCTGAACCCCAATAAAGCCAACCACAATCTCACTGATGCAGCCATGGATTATCTCGGGATAAAGAAGCTCTCGTTTAAGGATGTAATGGGCAAAGGCAAAAAAGATTTCAGCGAGGTTTCAATAGAAGACGCGGCAAATTACTCGTGTGAAGATTCCGCCGCAACCCTGAAGCTGAAAAAATATCTTGAGCCGGCAATTGAAAAGGAAAATTTATCAAAGTTGTTCCATGAGATAGAAATGCCCCTGGTTGAAGTCCTTGCAGATATGGAAACGGCAGGGGTCAAGATCGACCTGCCACTGATGAAATCCTTTTCAGGGCAAATGGCAAAAGAGCTTGCAAGCATTGAGCAGAGAATTTATTTTCTTGCAGGGCAGGAATTCAATATCAATTCTCCAAAACAGCTCCAGGAAATTTTGTTCGAAAAGCTCGGGCTCAAGCCTCTCAGGAAAACAAAAACAGGCTACTCGACTAATATCGATGTGCTCGAACAGCTTGCACGCGAACATGAATTGCCTGGAGAGATCATGGAATACAGGGGGCTTGCAAAACTGAAAAGCACATATGTCGATGCCCTGCCGAAACTTGTCAACCCCGAAACCGGCAGGCTCCATACATCATTCAATCAGACGATCACGGCAACAGGAAGACTGAGCAGCTCCACCCCGAACCTCCAGAATATCCCTGTCAGGGGTGAATGGGGAAAGAGAATCAGGGAGGCGTTTATTGCTGAAAACGGGAACCTCCTGCTTTCCTCGGACTATTCCCAGATAGAACTGCGCATACTTGCCCATCTGAGCGAAGATGAGAAACTTATAGAGATATTCGAAAAAGACGGTGATATACATACAGGCACTGCGTCCGAGCTGTTCGGTGTCCCTGCCGCTGAAGTAACTACCGAGATGAGGCGAAGCGCAAAGACAGTGAACTTCGGGGTCATATACGGGATCAGCCCTTACGGGCTCAGCCGTCAGCTCGGAATATCCCGGGAAGAGGCAAGATATTATATTGAGACATATTTTGCCAGGCACAGCGGAGTGAAAAAATACATTGATACATTAATAGAAGAAGCAACCGGAACAGGCTGTGTGTCAACAATATTTGAGAGGAAAAGGCCGGTGCCCGAACTCAAAAGCACAAATAAAAACATAAGACAGCTCGGGGAGAGACTTGCAATAAACTCCCCGGTGCAAGGCTCTGCAGCCGATATAATAAAAGTATCAATGATAAATATCCTGAAGAGACTGGAAAAAGAAGGTTTAAAATCAAAGATGCTTCTCCAGGTACATGACGAATTATTGTTTGAGATTCCGGAAAGAGAAAAAGATGCAATCGAACGGTTAGTCAGGGAAGAGATGGAAAATGCGGTGCAGCTGCGGGTCCCGTTAAAAGCAGATACAGGCATCGGGAAGAACTGGGCGGAGGCGCATTAAACGGAGGTTTTTTATTCCATCAGTATACGGCAACATATCGGGTTTGAAGAAAAGCGACCTGAAGTCGCTTGAGAGGATTTACAGGCGGCGCATACCCAAAGACAAGGCCCTGACAGCCGAGCTTGCAAAGTATATGGCTGAATGCTCCGATTCCATCGGACGGCAGATCGGCGCGCTGGCGGACAGAAGCGGCAATATCAGCTATGTTATTGTCGGGGATGCAAAAGGTGTTTTTATCCCAGGGCTTGAGGATTATCCGCTTGGGAGAAAAGTCCTTCGAGGCCTGAGACTAATTCATACCCACCTGAAGAGTGAAAAGATAAACCGGGATGATATCACGGACCTTTCACTCCTGCGGCTTGATGCAGTGATTGTGGTCGGGATGAAAAACGGACAGCCATATAATGTCTCCCTTGCCCATTTGTTTTCTTCCGATTCCGGGACATCTTATGAAATAAACGGCCCGGTCCCGTATCACGGGATGGAGAAGGCATTTAAGGACTTCGATGTTTTCATATCCTCCATAGACAAAGACCTCCGGTTGCGCAGGGCCGGCCCGGACACTGGGGACAAAAGGGAAAGGGCGGCGCTTGTAAGTGTTTCAACTGCCCCGAAATTTGCACAGGAAGACTCCATTGAAGAGCTGAAAGAACTTGCAAAGGCCGGCAATGTAATGGTCGTTGACACAACGCTTCAAAGACCCAAAAGCATCAATCCGAAATATCTCATGGGCAAAGGAAAGATAAAAGACCTTGTCATCAATGCCATGAACAAGGGGGCGACCCTGTTGATTTTTGACCAGGACCTTAATCCATCCCAGATAAAGGCCATAGGCGATATAACGGAGTTAAAGGTCATTGACCGTTCGCAGCTTATTCTTGACATATTTGCGAGACGCGCCCACAGCAGAGACGGAAAAGTCCAGGTCGAGCTTGCGCAGTTGCGCTACAGGCTTCCGAGGCTTACGGGCAAGGGGACCGCCATGTCCAGGCTGATGGGTGGAATCGGCGGCAGAGGCCCCGGAGAAATGAAGCTTGAGGTTGACAGGAGACGGGTAAGAGAGAAGATAGCCCTGCTTGAAAAGCAGCTTAAGTCCCTCAGCCGCGCAAGACAGCAGAGAAAGGCGCGCAGGATAGCGCAGGGCATTCCGATCATATCGATTGTCGGGTATACAAATGCAGGCAAATCCACACTGCTCAACAACCTGACTAAGAGCGGGACCTTTGTGGAAGACAGGATGTTTGCAACACTTGACACTGCAAGCAGAAGGCTGAGATTCCCGAAGGAAAGGGATGTAATAATCACGGATACAGTCGGATTTATCCGCAACCTCCCCAAAGACCTCCTCGCGGCATTCAAGTCAACTTTGGAAGAACTTGAAGATGCGGATCTGCTCCTGCATATAGTGGATATATCAAACCCGAGATTCGAACAGCAGATCAATTCGGTGGAAAAGATACTGTCCGAGTTAGGCCTTTCGGAAAAGCCCGTGTTATTAGCGTTCAACAAGGCAGACCTCGTGGACAAAGAAGAGGCTGAAGCGATCTCAGCCAGATTTAAAGCAGCGCCTTTTTCAGCGCTGAATCCCGCGACATTCCACAGACTGCTCAAGGCTATTGAAGCCAGTCTCTGGCCGCTGAAATAAAATTCAGGCAGTAATAGTTCAGCTCTCTCATCCTCTGCATTACCCACAAGACTGAACAGAACCTTCCTTGACAATAATAATTATTATCTGATAAAGTATCTTTGAGGATAATCATTATTGATTTTATTCCATGAAAAAGTTTATAAATAAAGGTCTGAAGCTTACACCTCAGAGGGCGGCAATTTTTGAATATCTTGACGGCAATAAAAGCCATCCCTCGGCAGAGGACATTTATCTTGAAATTAAAAAGAGATATCCGATGACCTCATTTGCAACAGTTTATAAGACACTTGAGGCATTAAAGAGCCGTGGAGACATCGTTGAGCTTTCTGTTGATCCGGGAAGAAGGCGGTATGACCCGGATACCGGGCCGCATCATCACCTTATGTGCATCAGGTGCAAAAAAATAGTTGATATCCATAAAGACTTTTCACTGAAAGTACCGGAAGAGGCAAAAGTTTCTTTTGATATAACCGGCAATCATATTGAATTCTACGGCATATGCCCGGATTGCAAAAAGAAAGGAGGTGTGGAAAATGGCAGTATTTAAATGCGAAAGCTGCGGAGCAACAAAAGAAGGCAGATGCAAACCCAAAAAGTGTCCTGAATGCGGCGCAAAGGACACAATGAAGAAAAAATAGAACATGCAGGCATTGCATATCGAATAACAACGGAAAAGGAGGAAGGAATCATGTCAAAGACAGAAAAGGATCTTCAGGATGCATTTGCAGGTGAGTCACAGGCAAACAGGAAATATCTTGCCTTTGCAAAAAAGGCGGACCGGGAAGGCTATGCCGGGGCGGCAAAGCTCTTCAGGGCTGCTGCCGAGGCTGAAACCGTACACGCGCATAATCACCTCAAAGAGTTAAACGGGATAAAAAGCACAAGGGAAAATCTCGATGCGGCGATCAACGGTGAATCCTTTGAATTTCAGGAGATGTATCCCGGCATGATCAAAGATGCAGAAGAAGAAGGCAACAAGGGGGCGTTGCGCAGTTTCAAGTATGCAAATGAAGTGGAAAAGGTCCATGCAGAGCTTTACAGGAAGGCCCTTGAAAATCTCGGCAGCAATGAAGAGGCGGATTATTATGTGTGCGAGGTATGCGGTTACACGGCTGAGGGAGAAGCACCTGATAAATGTCCTGTTTGCAGCGCAAAAAAAGAGTTGTTTAAAAAAATTGATTAAATTTATATCTTCAAAACAATATGCATTAAAAACAGCATGGGGCTGCAGGCTGATACCTGCAGCCCCATGCTGTCGCTTTCAGGCATGCTTATTACCAAACCGGCCGGGCAGATGCTCTTCTATCCATAACCGGGCTGTTTTTTAAACTCAAAAAATGATAATATATCACGGCATTAAGGAACAGGGTGAAATGTTTAAAATCCTTTCATCCCGACTCCCCTCTGCCCCCTTAGCTCAGCAGGATAGAGCACCGGTTTCCTAAACCGGGTGTCGCACGTTCGAGTCGTGCAGGGGGCGCCACACTCTTAACTTGCCTTCGGAAGTTCCTTCAGTATCCGCCACCCCTTAAGGAGATCAATTGCGCGCTGAAGCTGGTTGTCTTCTTCTTCCGGCACCTTTACCGGCACCTCGCTTATCTCTTTGTCTTTAATCTCTTGATCTTCTTCTTCCTTAGATACGTCATTCTTAAGATGTTTTTCCAGGTCCTTTTCCCTGAAAACAGGATGTGTCTTTGCGCCGTCTTTTGTCTTTAGTTTGACAATAATATCCGGTGTGATTCCGGTTGTCTGGATGGATCTTCCTTTGGGTGTATAATATCTCGCTGTCGTCAAGCGGAGGGCCGAGCCGTCACTCAATGGAATGACTGTCTGGACAGAGCCTTTTCCAAAAGTCTGGGTTCCGAGCACAACTGCTTTTCCCCAATCCTGCAGCGCTCCGGCTACGATCTCCGAGGCGCTGGCGCTTCCGCCGTTAACGAGGACCACCATGGGATACTTAAAATAATGGTTGCCGTTGCCTGTATCAAATTCGGTTTTTTCACCGCTTCTGCCCTTTATATATACAACAAGTTTCCCGGGCGGCAGGAACTGGCTTGTAACATCTACAGCGCCTTTTAAAAGGCCGCCTGGATTGTTCCTGAGGTCAAGGATCAGGGAGTTGATTTCTTTTTCAGAAATATCATCCAATGCCTTTCTGAGGTCTTTAGCGGACCTTTCCTGGAATTGAATGAGTTTTATATAACCTATTGAATCATCAATTACCCTGGATTTTACGCTCTTGAGTTTTATTATATCCCTGACGATCGTAATATCTTCAGGCTTTTCCAGTCCCTCCCTGAAAACCGTTATGGTTACGGGTGTGCCTTTCGGCCCTCTTAATTTTGTAACAGCTTCATGAAGGCTGATGTCTTTAGTTGATTCGCCGTCTATTTTTATAATCTTGTCGCCGGCCTTCACTCCAGCCCTGTAAGCAGGCGTATCTTCAATCGGGGCAATTATGGTCAACATTTTATCTTTCATGCCTATTTGAATGCCAAGGCCGCCGAATTCCCCCCTGGTGTCAATCTGCATTTCCTTAAACGCCTCGGGCGGCATAAAAGACGAATGCGGATCTAAGGAGTTAAGCATTCCCTTTATTGCTCCGTAGACCAGTTCTTTCTCATCCACTTCTTCTACATAGTTTTTCTTGACTAACGTGAGAGATTCAGCGAATGTCTTTATCCTCGTATAATGCGAATTTTCACCGGCATTAACATTCTCCAACAGGCTCCATTTAGTAATAAGAAATCCGGTAGATGCAATAATAATAATCAATATAAAAATAACGGATGTTTTACGACTGAACATTTGTCCTCCCTTGTGATGGAGAAATACCGATGTGTCTCCCCAGAAGCATTAATAATTCCATAGTTACCTTATTCTTTTCTTTGTCAGGGCGTTTCTTCTTAACCATTTCATGGGGTCAAGGGGTTTCCCTTTGTGCCTGATTTCAAAATAAAGCGTGGGAAAGTTCAAGAGTTTTGATTTGCCTGTTTTTCCGACAACAGTCCCTTCAATAAGGATATTGCCGGTTTCAAGAAAAATCTCCGAAAGATTCCCGTATAAACTATGATAGCCGCTTCCATGGTCGATTATCAATAGCAGGCCGTAGCCCTTGAACCAGTCGGCGTAAACAACACGGCCCCCGGCAACCGCTTTCGGTGTCTCCCCGGCTGCCGGCTTCAGTTCTATGCCGTTTTTAAAGACCGTTATATTGAATTCCGGATCTTTATATTTTCCATACGGGATTACCACTCTGCCGTCTACAGGCCAGGGCAGGCGGCCTTTTAATGATCTGAATCCTTTGCCGACAATCGACTTCGGGAGTTTCTTCTTCTTGAGTCTCTTCATCATCTTCCGGAGTTTCTTCGATGATTCCTCAAGCTCCCTGATTGACTTTTCATAGGATTTCCGTTTGCTTCTTATCATTGCAAGCAGTTTGTCTTTTTTAATCCGGTCCGTCTGCAATGACTTTTGCGTTTTCTGGGCGAGGTTTTTATTAGTCCTGAGATTTTCACCGAGTAATTCCAGCTCCCTTTTTTTGGAATTGATCTCTTTTATATCATGGCCGTATTTATTGATAATCCTCTTGTCATAAAAGGCAATCATGCTGATATACTTGCTTTTTTTAATCAGCTCCTGATAGTCGGTTGCCGAGATAAGTAAAAGGGCGTAACCGCCGTATTGCTGTTTATAAAGGGCCCTCAGACGCTCTTTTAAATGCTGCTGCCTGCCGCCCAGTTTAGTGTTAAGCCGCCTGATTTCTTCCGACAGGTTCGTGATCTTTGCCTGTGTCCGTGACATGCGTTTGTCGTAATCTTTCAGTTCCTGCTTTTTCTTTTTAATGCTCCTGTCTATATCTCCCATTCTTTCAAGTACGGTTTTCTCTTTTTTTCTGGATTCTTTTACTTTCTGCATTGTTGATTGAATTTTTTTCTGGATTTCAGAAAGTTGCTCTTTAGCGCCAGCGGCCCCGGCTTTGGACGGATTTAAAAATGAGATGGCAATGAATATTAAAAATACTGAAAAGACAATGGATTTGA
This sequence comes from Nitrospirota bacterium, assembly GCA_011040095.1. Lineage (GTDB taxonomy): Bacteria > Nitrospirota > Thermodesulfovibrionia > UBA6902 > UBA6902 > BMS3ABIN06. Next base: position 7,371 of record DRDE01000274.1, on the reverse strand, counting down.
GAGGAGTTAAGAGCTTTTTGAGGCCGGTATGCATTTGCTTTAAATGCTGTTGGCAAACAAACAATTTCAATACCTTATTTTCCCCACGGCAATAAAACTTCCTATAACACTTACCACAGCTCCTGCAAAGGGGACGATTAAATATACCTGGAAGGGCAGGGATGCCATAACCAGGTTTATCGAGGGCAAAAATTCAACCATCTTTATACTTGTAAACGAGTAAATGCCGAATATGACGAGAGAGCTGATAATGCCGCCCAGGAGACCGATAATAAGCCCCTCTAAAAGAAATGGGAGCCTTATGAAGCTTCTTGTAGCGCCCAGCAGTTTGAGTGTTTCAATTTCGTCTTTTCTCCTGTAAAAAAATATCTTGATTGTACTGTAAGTAATAAACGTAATCGCGATAAAGATGGCTCCCCCCACCATCATCGCCCCGACCTTCATTGTCTTTGAGACAGCGTATAATGAGGATAACCATTTTTCTCCGTACTGGACTTCATCGACGCCTGGCATCTGTTCAATCTGTAGAGCTTTATTTTTTACAATTCCGGGTTCTATCAAACTGCTTTTGAGTCTGAGTTCAAAAGAGGAGGGGAGTGGGTTTTCGTCAAGTCCTTCGAGAATCAGGGCGTTAGCGCCCAGGGTCTTATGGAGCTCTTTCAGCGCCTCTTCTTTGGAGATGTATTTAACTTCTACAATGTCCGTATCTTTCAGGAAGCGGTTTTTTAACGCATTTTCTTCTTCTTTATTTAAATCTTCATCCAGATATACAACAATACCGAAGTTTTTAGCCCAGCGCTGAAGCACGGAATCCATGTTTAATGTAATCATTATAAAAGACGTCAGCAATGATAAACCGATGCTTATGGAGAGAATTGTGAGAAAATTTATCCACTTTTCACGCCACAGGCTCTTAAATACAGTCTGGATTGCATACCTGAAAATTTTCAACCGATAATTTCCTTCTCGATGTTCTTGTTTCTTAAAAAAAAGACCCTGCGGCCTGTTCCGTGAAAAAGATCATGGTTATGGGTCGCAATAAGCACGGTAGTGCCCCGGGCGTTTATCTCTCTGAAGAGGTTCATGATTGTTTGAGACGTATCCACGTCAAGATTGCCGGTAGGTTCATCGGCAAGCAAAACAGTCGGCTTCGACACCATTGCCCTTGCTATTACGACTCTCTGCTGCTCGCCGCCGGAAAGCTGCTGCGGAAAGGTCTTTGCCTTGTGTGACAACTTTACTTCTTTCAGCACTGCATTTACGTCTTCCCTGATTGCATTGGGATGCTGGTAGTGGACTCTAAGCGCAAGGGCTATATTATCAAAGACCGTTTTATTAAGCAGCAGCCTGAAGTCCTGGAAAACGATGCCGACATTTCTTCTCAGAAAAGGTATTGTTCGCTGTTTGAGCTTGTTTATGTCCCAGCCGGCAACAACTATCTGTCCCCTGTCAGGGCGTTCAGCACAGTAAATAAGCTTGAGCAGGGTTGTTTTGCCGGCACCGCTCGGGCCGGTCATATAGGCGACTTCCCCCTTATCGATATTAAACGTAAAGTCTTTCAGTATAAGCTCATCTTCATAAGATTTTGAGACATTGGTAAATGAGATCATTTTTTCAAGGCTTCCTTTATTGTTTCAACAATATTTTCAGCGGTTATTCCATGTAATTTCAACAATTCAGCCGGGCTGCCGGAACAGCCGAATGAATCCTGAGTTCCTATCCGTTTTACGGGTACGGGATAATTTTCCGCAAGGAATTCGCACACCGCTCCTCCAAGACCGCCTATAACGGAATGTTCTTCCGCTGTTACGATAAGCCCGGAGCTTTGAGCGGCTGTTAAAAGGGTTTCTTCATCAAGGGGCTTTATTGTAGACATATTGACCACACCTGCATCAATCCCCTCTTCCGAGAGGATTTCGGCTGCCTTCCTTGCCATATCCACAGTAATACCGGCAGCCACTATATTAACGTCTTTCCCGATATGAAATACGAATGCCTTCCCTGGTGTAAATTTGTAATCATCGGGCATGACACAGGGTACCTTAGCCCTGCCGAGTCTCACATATACAGGACCCTTTTGATCGACAATCGTATTAATTACCGACTCGGTTTCTGCGGCATCCGCCGGTACTATCACAGTCATGTTCGGCAAGGCCCTCATTAATGCTATGTCTTCAAGGGCCTGATGCGATGCCCCGTCTTCGCCGACCGTTATTCCACTGTGAGTCGCCACGAGTTTGACGTTTGTATTCGAGTAGCACACGGTTAATCTTATCTGGTCCCATGCCCTGCCTGTTTCAAAGACTGCAAACGTGGAGGCAAAGGGGACCTTTCCGGTCAGGGCAAGTCCTGCAGCAGTGCCTATCATGTCCTGTTCAGCTATGCCCATATTAAAAAATCTGTCCGGGAATTTCTTTGCGAACCCGATGGTCTTTGTTGATCCCGACAGATCGGCATCAAGGACTACAACATCCGGACGTTTTTCCCCAAGCTCAAGCAGCGCTTTGCCGTATGCGTCTCTTGTGGCTACAGGTTTTTTTTCTTCAGTCCGTGATTTGTCTGTGTTCTGTGTTCTATGTTCTGTACTCTGTGCTTCACCCATTGCGAATCTCCTTTACCGCCTTATCAAATTCCTCCTGTGAAGGCGCAACACCGTGATATTCCACTTTATCTTCAAAAAACGATACCCCTTTGCCCTTGGTTGTGTTTGCAATGATTACCGTAGGTTTGCCTTTTACGCTCTCAGCTTCATCAAGCGCCTTGAGTATTTCTTCCATATCATGGCCGTCAATGCTGATTACATGCCATCCGAATGCTTCCCATTTGTCATGAATCGGCTGAATTCCCATGACCTCTTCAACCGGCCCGTCTATCTGGAGTTCGTTGTTATCAACAACAGCACAGAGGTTATCGATTTTATAATGGGCCGATGTCATGGCGGCTTCCCATATCTGCCCTTCCTGGGTTTCTCCGTCACCCATTATGCAATAGACCTTTGCAGGATTATTATCAAGCCTGAGTCCCAAAGCCATTCCGTTGGCAACGGAGAGTCCCTGGCCGAGTGAACCGGTTGACACCTCGATACCCGGAATGTGTTTACAACAGGGATGTCCCTGCAGGGGAGATTCAACCTTTCTCAGGTTATTAATCGTTTCCATCGGAAAATAACCGGCTTCCGCCATGATTGCATAGAGCAGGGGGGCTGCATGGCCTTTTGACAAAATAAACCTGTCCCTGTTTTCCCATTTGGGATTATCGGGATTAAAACTCATTTTGGAAAAATATATTGCTACAGCTACATCTGCAGCAGACAATGAACCGCCTGTGTGTCCCGAGCCTGCCTGGGTCAGCATATGGAGGATATTAATACGAATTTTTTTTGCAACATTTTTTAATTCCTGAACATCCGTAATTTTCCCTTTTGTCATCACGGTCATATATATTCTCCTGATATCCTTATTATTCCATTACGGATTTTTCGATTATTAACATTAATACACAATGCGCGCTTAAATATTCCCGAGCTGTTAATTGCCCTAACTGTTTTGAATTATATACTATTTTAAAAAGATTTTTATTTCAAATATTGTGATTTGCATCACATAATTATAAATTAAATGGACTTAAAAGCGAAATAATACAGGATTTACCTGAATTGAACCCGCTGGTCTTAAATAACCGGTCTCATACCTCAAAGGCATCCTTGATAAGCTCAAATTCGGGGCTGCCATTATCATAATATATGCTTACAACGTCAAACCTGCATGGAGGGACTTCTTTGATCTTTTTTAAATAGAGCAGCGCCACATTTGCTATCTTTCGCTTTTTATAACGGGTTACCGCCTCAAAGGGCATTCCATATGCTATGCTCTCCCTTGTTTTCACTTCAACAAAAACAAGTGTGCCGCCGTCATCGGCAATAATGTCAATCTCACCGATTCTCGTCTTGTAGTTTTGCTTAATTATTTTGTAACCTTTTTTCTTCAGAAATTCTACTGCAAGCCCCTCTCCTCTTTGTCCTAATTTCATGGTTTGTTATTTCTATTAATTTTTAATGGGTGTGCCTGTTTAAATATCGATGTTTCTGTAAAAACACGTCCTGTTGCCGGTGTGGCAGGCCCCTGCGCCAACCTGTTCAACCTTTACAAGAAGGGTGTCCCCATCACAATCATAACGTATCTCTTTTACAAGCTGAACATTGCCGGATGTCTCGCCTTTCATCCAGTACTTCTGCCTGGACCGGCTCCAGAAACATGTCCTGCCGGTTTCAATTGTTCTCTCCAGAGATGTCTGATTCATATACGCCATCATCAAAACTTCATTGTTGCCGGCATCCTGGATGATTGCAGGGATAAGTCCCTGTTCGCTATATTTAAGTTCCGGAATCATCAGTCCTCCTATCAGGCAATTGATATAAAAACAAGCTTATTCTACCATAACGGTTCTTCAAAACACCCCGGCAAAGAGCAAATCCCGGGATGTTGGTTAAAATCAAGCTGCTATATTGAAAAGCAGCAATTCTCGGTAAACTTATTATATTCAAAAAAACCATTTCGTCGAACAACGATTGATAGCGCTCCTGGAGCTGCTTTATTCTGATCAAGAGGTCTCCGGCCCTTTCGGAATCCGTGACGGACATTATTTCCCTTAGCTGTTTGTCGAGATCATCTCTGGCCATGAGAAACTGATTATATAATCCTTTATCCATAGTAATGATAAATTTTTTGTAACTACTCAGGTGCAAAGTGGCAAAGGCACATAGGCACAAAGGGTTACAGAAATACAAGAAAAGTTTTTCATCCTTTTTTTCACTTTGTGCCTTTGCCACTCTGTGCCTTTGTGCCTACCTGAATAGTTACAATTTTTTTTCGTATCGCATCATCGACAGAAGCAGGTCCGAGAGTTTTTTCTCGTATTCTGTCAGGCGGTTATCGACAAAAAAGGATGGAACGAGTGACTTTTTCAAGTTGGCGAAGCTGTGCAATGGCATAAATGCTTACCGTCATTGCCAGAATAAATATAGCGAGAAAACCGAGAACGAGTCTGGAAAAAATACTTAATTTCATATCATACTTGGAAAAGACTCAAATGGCCTGTTCATTATGCTATTACGATGCCCGCCGAATGTCCACAGCTTTCGGAAAGCGCTGTAATCAGCCTGAAACGTACATTTATTTTGTTGACATATTCCATTAATTGACGATAGGTTAAATGTAATGATTCCCTGCAAAGAACAGTTCAGTGGATGCCTGATCGGTCAATGTCTTGGTGATGCAACGGGTTTTCCCGTAGAAGGCTATGCACAAGAAGCATGTAAGAAATACGTTGAAGAAACGTTAAAGACAGGGCATGCAGAAGACCGCGGCCGTGGACATTTCCCATTCGGCCAGTATACGGATGATTCGCAGCTTGCCCGGGAACTGTTGCAGAGTTATGCGGAATGCAGAAGGTTTGATCCCCGGAACTACGCCGGACGGATAGCATCCATATTTTCAGAGAAACGGATAGTCGGCGCGGGACGGGCAACAGCAGAAGCAGCAGAGCGTCTATCACGAGGAATTTCATGGGAAAAAGCCGGGACACTTCCACCGTCTGCAGGAAACGGAAGCGCAATGCGTGCAGGCCCCGTAGGACTGATGTTTTTCGATAACCCGGAAGGGCTTATCAAGTCCGCATATGACCAGGGACGCATCACGCATCAGGACAGGCGGTGCTCTGCCGGAGCAGTTGCGATTGCCGGCGCTGTTGCTCTGGCCCTTCAGGCTGATTCCATTGACTCACGGCAATTTCTTTTCAGGCTCAGCGAATGGGCGCACACTATTGAACACACGGTATCCTCTGCGCTTCTGCAATTAATTGAATGGATATCACTCCCGCCCGATGAAGCCGTAAAATTTATTTCAAAAGCAGGCCTCGGCCCCGGTTATTATGATGAATGGCATGGGATATCGCCGTTTGTTACAGGCAGTGTCTTGTGGAGCCTGTACTCTTTTTTAAGATCGCCCGGTAACTACCTGGAGACTATCCGTACCGCCGTTGCCGTGGGCGGAGATGTTGATACAACTGCTGCCATGGCCGGAGCTGTCAGCGGGGCATATCTCGGGCTCAAGGCAATCCCCCTGCAATTATCCCAACGCCTGACGGATCAGGGGACTTGGGGCCTTGACGAGCTTATCGGCCTTGCCTACAGATGCCATGATCTGAAGATGGAGCAGATGATGCGCGGCAAGATGTTATAATCAAAATAAAATTTTATATCTTGTCAGGACATAAATGAAAAAACAACTAATTATCATTATCCTGGCCCTGAGTTCCGTGTTTACCGCCTCATACGCGATTGCCGTAACTCCGCAGATTACAGGGCCTGACATGGAAATTATAAATAATGATATTATTGTAAATCTCTCCATTGATAATGTCACGGAACTCGAAACAACTATCAGGTCAGGCATTGAAAAGGAAATCATATTTACAATAGAACTCCTGCGGGTCTGGAGATTCTGGCCGGATGAGTTTATTGTATCAAAAAAAATCACAAGGGTCATCAAATATGACAACCTCAGGGAAATATACCGGGCCTCGTCTTATGATGGAATCACCCGCATAGAAAAACGTTTTAAAGACTTTAATACAATGAAAGAATGGATTTTCAATGTAAATGCTGTCAATCTTGCCAATATAAGAGAGCTTGAAACCGGTAGTTATTATCTCAGGGTCATGGTGGAATCAAAGAGCCTGGAACAGTTGCCCGTAATAGGTCTTTTAATGCATCTTATTCCCGAAGTTGAGATGAGCCTGGCAAAAGAATCGGCCCCGTTCATTATTAAGGAAAATAAATGAAAAACCTTAAAGCGCTTCTCGGCCTCTTTATCATAAGCTTTTCAGCAATGATCATTACGGGTTTTGTGCTCAATTACCTTGGAATTGAGCATGGCCCGCTTCTTATAAAAATGGGATTCATATTTATAATTGTAAATATAGTCCTGTACCTGCTGCTGCTGATTTTCTTTGTTGGACAAAATCTTCTCCACCTCTATACAGAGAAGAAACGCAAGGCAATAGGCTCTAAATTCAGGACAAAACTCGTTGTTTCTTTTCTCGGGCTTGCCCTCATACCGTCGGTCCTGCTTTTTATCCTTTCAAATCAATTGATTAACAATTCTATTGACACATGGTTTTCCCTGGAGATACAGAAACCCATTTATGAATCAATGGACATAGCCAGGACCCTGTATTTTAAAGAGCGGCAGAATGCCGAGAAATATGCAAAGCTCCTTGCCTCAAATAAAACCCTCCTGACCGGCAATGCAATGACGGATACAGGTCAGGGAGATTTTAAAACTTATCTCCTCAAACAACCGGACGGATCGG